>JAAYLJ010000218.1 GCA_012521935.1 Campylobacteraceae bacterium
CTATTTCCTCCATTGGATTGATAGCGGATTTGAAACCATGCTTCGGCTCTGTCGTTGTTTGTTAATGCGTTTACCAAACCCGTTCCAAACAAACCGCCACCGCCGTTATAAGCTAAATCTACAAGAGCTACGAGTTCTTCGGTGTTTGCTAGAGAGTTGTAAAGAGCGGTGCCGAGTTTATCTTTTACTATTTGTTCGTATTTGCTTTTGATGGCAAGAAAGAGTTCTCCTACTTGTGTGGATGAAAGCGTTATGGCATTGGCGGAGGCGTTGTAGGTGGTTACTAGGGCTTTGACTTGGGATTCTTTTTGGGCGGTGGTGAGGGAGGTGTCTTTAAGATATGCATCTGATTCAGAGATTAAAGCTTGTAATGCCGTTTGCTGTGCCGCCGTAGTCGTAATTCCTGCGGTAGAGAAGTCAGCAGTCCAATTCTTATTTATTGTCAATGCGTACCCCGCTCCTATGGTCGGTACACCGACACCGTCTGTGTGTACTTTTGTTTTAGAACCCTCTTTGCTTATGATAAAAGCTTTAAGTGCTGTTTCGTAATCCGTTGTATGTAATCCTGTAAGTGCCATGTTATTTTTCTCCTTGTTGTGGTTGTGATTTTTCTATTTTTTTGAAAGGTATAAGATATACCCAGCCTCCTGTAAACCTAATTGTTGGGTCATCTGCTGCTGTTATCCCTAAAATATTTAATATGGAAAATGCATTGCGGTAATTTTGAATCAAAGATAACTCAAACACATATTCTTGATTTTTATAAGTAACGATACTAGAGTTATCTAGTCCAAAATGCGACCTCTTCACCCTGCCTCTATTATAATTAAGCGCATCAACAAGATTGTTTTTTAGTCTCTCTTGCTTACAAAGAGCGGTATCTACCAAGAAAGCACTACCAGAATTTGTAGGTTTTATAAAAAACCACTCTTTATCTTGCGCAGTTGTTTTCCATACTGAAATATTGACGTCTCTAAGGGATTTTCTCTTATCCTCTGCCCAATACTTTCGACCATCTTCTATGTATTTGGGATGGTCAAACTCTCCTATTTCTAAATCAAATCTATAGTAGTAACATACACCTAGAATCTTTTTGAGTTTAGGATCATTGTATTGGACATTTTGTATAAGAGGTGGTTTGAAGGTTATGTTTTTAAAGCGAAAAAGATCATCTTTGAAACTCAAGCCTGCATCAATAAACTCCTGTTTACTAAAGATAATAGGATCCCATGCTATCTCCATACTCTCTTGTGCTTCTTTCATTGCATCGAGGTAGGTTTGAGGAAAAGTATCTTGATTTGATAGGGAGGCGCTAAGCTCTTCTACTCTTTGTTGATAGAGTTTTTGAATACAGGCACTATCTTGACACTTATCTCTTTGTTTTATCCATACTCTTTGATCCTCCTTTATCTCTTTAGTTAAAAGATAGAAACTTTTATATATTTTAGATAGTTTAGTATCTAGCTGTGAAAGCTCCTCATTCCCACAAATCATTCTTTCTGCACTTGTTGTAGCTTTTGAACAATCAAAGCTTGGAGAGATTGTACTGCTTGATTCACTTGCCAAAAGCAGTGAACAACTAAATATCACGGTAGATAAAAGTAGTCTTTTCATTCTCATACTCAGTGCCTGCTGACTCTATGTGAACCCTAAAATAATATGTTGTCTCCATCTTCTCTCCTTTGTTTTTAATGTTTTCTACTATGTCTTTCGATAGCAAATCTGATTTTCAAGCCCTCTGGAAGCTCTACATCCTCCAAACTCTCAACCCTTATGTGGTAATTTCTAAGCCTTTGCAAATCTGCTAGCATTATATATTTACCACCTCTGCCACCCACTCCATCATAAAGTGGGATATCTATGATAAACTCTATCTTTTCATCTTTTTGGTACATTTTTCTTGTCCAAGTACCATCTTCATACATCCAGCCAAACTGTCCTTCTCCTCTGTTTGTTTTTGAATAATCAATGGTATGCACTCTTATCTCATTGCTTGCCCACCCAAGTGGAGTGAGAGTGACTTTTAACTTAAAATATTGATTATCTTTTAAACCTTCTGGTAGTTTAGTACCAAGCCTATTTCCAAATCTGATATATCTCAATAGAGACTCTTCCTCTTTTGTTCTCGAAAAATACCGCTTGTCTTGTGCCACATGCGTTATGACTAGTGAAAAAGCCACGACTGAACCCCAAATATTCCAAGGAGCTTTAAAGTCTGTTTCGTAAACTGTCCCTTTTTTAGAGAAGTCCACTTCAACTGAAAATGGTACTTTCATATACTCATTTGTACAGCCATTAAGTCCAAGTGCTATAAGCAGTGTAAATATTAGATTTATTACTCTCATCTTCCCTCCTAGGTTAATTAGTTAGTTTTAAGGTTTAATATTTTTGTGCTTGTTTAATATATATTTTTCATATTTTTTAACATACAAATA
>JAAYLJ010000219.1 GCA_012521935.1 Campylobacteraceae bacterium
CAACCAATTAAAAAAAATAGGGTGAAAAAAATTATTAAAAACCTCATTGTAAGTCTGCTTCCTTATTGAAAAATTGATTTTATCAAAGGTGGTGTAAAAATTCTATTAATCCTATTTTTCGTGAGCTAGTTTTAAAACTTATTTTGTTATAATCCCCCAATTTCAAGAGATAAAGAGGGTTATATGTCAAAAAGGGCTGTCGCTTTCACTGGTCCATCAAATAGTGGAAAAACCACCACTATCATTAAAGTTGCAAAAGAGCTAAACTCTTCCCTAAGACTAGCCATCATAAAGCATGATCCTAGCGATAAAGCTATCTTTGATAAAGAGGGAAAAGATAGTTGGAAATTTAGTCAAGTTGGGGCTGAAGTAGTAGTAACCTCCCCTACTAGAACAACCTTTTTTTCTAAAAAACATAGAGAAGTTGATGAGATAATCTCTCTTGTTGGCGAGGTGGATTTAGTCATTGTAGAGGGTTTAAAAACTATCCCTTTGCCTAGAATTGCCATTTTTAGAAATGAGATTGATCCTAGTTATTTTGAATATAGTAATGCTTTAGCAGTAGATGATAGTGTGGATCTTTCAAAATATGAAATCCCAAAAGAGTTGGATATCTTAGATTTAAATGATACAAAAGCCTTAACTAACTGGATAATAGCTAATGCTAAAAGCATTAAGGAGTGAAGATGGAAGAAGTCTTTAAGGCCATAAAAGAGGCTGCAAAAAGAGTTTCTAGCGAGATATTAGATGCTGATGTGAGTGCTTTAGATAGTGAAAATATAACTGGCGATACTCAGCTAAAATTAGATATTTTAAGTGATAAAATCATTGAAGATGTACTTAAAAATGTAAGCTCAATTTACTCAATTATTAGTGAAGAAAAAGATAGTGAAGTTATTGTAAATGAGGATGGAAAATATATTGTAGGCTATGATCCACTTGATGGATCAAGCTTAGTAGATGTGAATTTAAGCATTGGTTCTATTTTTGGTATTTATGAGGGTGGCATTAGTGGGAAAGATTTAAAAGCAGCTGCTTATGTTGTTTATGGACCTAGAGTTGAGCTTGTCATTGCAACAGATAAAGTAAGGCATTATAGACTTAAAAAAAGTGGTGAATTTGAATTTTTAAGTGAGATTTTTTTAAAAGAAAAGGGCAAATTAAATGCTCCAGGAAGCACTCAAAAAAATTGGTTTCCTTTCCATAAAGAGCTCATTGATAGTTTCTTTAAGGATGGATATCGCTTAAGATACTCTGGTGGAATGGTGCCAGATTTGCATCAAATTTTGTTAAAAGGTGGTGGACTTTTCTCATATCCAGCCACTATAGATTTGCCAAAGGCAAAGCTTAGAATGGTATTTGAGGTTTTTCCATTTGCATTCATATTTGAAAAAGCTAGCGGCGGGGCGATTGATGGAAAGGTTGATCTTCTTTCATTAACTCCAAGCTTCGCTCACGATACAACTCCATGTTTTTTTGGCTCAAAAAATGAGATAGAAAGAGTAAAAGAAGTTTATGCAAGAAACTAATAGTGATGCTTATGAGCTAGCGCTAGATGAATCGCTAAAGAGTTTGAAAGAGTGCCAAGAGGCTCAAAACTTAAAGAGTTGCTTTTTGTGCGAAAAGCTATATGAGTGTGAAATTAGAAAAAATTATATCGATAAAGTATATGAAAGTATGGCAAAAGGAGAAGGTGGTGGATTTGAATTTTAAGGATCATACAATGAAAGCATATGTTACTACTCCAATATATTATGTAAATGATATCCCGCATATTGGACACGCTTATACAACCATCATAGCCGATGCGATGGCTAAATATTATAAATTAACAGGAAAAGAGACATATTTTTTAACTGGAACTGATGAGCATGGACAAAAGATTGAACAAGCTGCTACCCTAAAGGGCTCTACACCAAAAGCTTATGCAGATGAGATTAGTGCAAAGTTTAAGGAGTTATGGGATGAGTTTAATATTGAGTATGATAAATTTATTAGAACAACAGATTTAAGTCATAAAGATGGGGTTGTTAAAGCGTTTGAAAGTATGCTTGCAAATGGAGATATATATAAGGGCATTTACGAGGGCTACTACTGCGTTAGTTGCGAAACTTTCTTTACCCAAACTACTCTTTTAGATGATGGGGGTTGTCCTGATTGTGGAAAACCTACCACTTTAGTTAAAGAAGAGAGTTATTTTTTCAAACTCTCAAAATATCAAGAAAAGCTTTTAAAATGGTACCAAGAAGATGAAAAGTGCATAATCCCAAAGGGAAAGAAAAATGAAGTTATAAGCTTTGTAAAACAAGGTTTAAAAGATTTATCCATCACAAGAACCAGTTTTGACTGGGGAATAAAACTGCCAAAGCATTTAAATGAACCAAAACATGTAATATATGTTTGGCTTGATGCACTTTTAAACTACATAACAGCTTTAGGGTATGGAAAAGATGAAAAGAATATGAGTTTTTGGCCAGCAACTGTTCAAATTGTTGGTAAAGATATTTTAAGATTTCATGCCATTTTTTGGCCAGCTTTTTTAATGAGCTTAAACTTACCGCTTCCAAAACATATAGCAGCTCATGGGTGGTGGACTAGAAATGGTGAGAAGATGAGCAAATCAAAAGGAAATGTTGTTGATCCAAGAGAAGTAGCTAAGGCTTATGGACTTGAAGGGTTTAGGTTTTTTCTCTTAAGAGAGGTTCCTTTTGGACAAGATGGAGACTTTAGTCAAAAAGCGCTCATAGATAGGATAAATTCAGATTTAGGAAATGAGTTTGGAAACTTACTAAATAGAATAATAGGAATGAGTGGGAAATATTTTTCAAACTTCATTAGTAGTAAAAATGTTTTAAAATTTCATGAAAAAGAGTGGAATGAAGCCCATAAAATCTTACATGAGTGTGAAAAATATATTGAAGAGTTACAGACAAATAGGTATCTTGAGGAGTTATGGAAAGTTTTAACATTAGCTAATCAATCCATAACCATTTATGAGCCTTGGAGCAAAATGAAAGAGGGAAAAGGGGATGAAGCCATGGCTCTTATAGGGCTTATAGCTAATCTATTTGCAAAAGTTTCAATACTGGTTTATGCAATAATTCCAGAAACTTCTAAAAAAATTGCAGATAGTTTAAACTTTGAAATCTCTTTTAAAAGTTATGAAAATTTAGTTAAAAATAGTGCTTTACTTGAAGATTTTACCATTAAAAATATACCTCCACTATTTCCTAGGATTGAAAAAGAACAAATGTTTTCTCCAGAGCCAAGTGTAGAAAATGAAGCAAAAAAGAGTGCGAAAACAGACTCTTACATTGATATAAAAGATTTCTCAAAAGTTGAGCTAAAGGTTGGAACTATCATAGAAGCTTTTGAAATACCAAAAAGCGATAAACTTTTAAAACTCATTGTAGATTTAAAAGAGGAGTCTCCTAGGGAGATTATCTCTGGAATTAAAGAGTTTTATGACATTAAAGAGTTAAAAGATAGGCAAGTTTGCATTGTGACAAATTTAAAGCCAGCAAAAATTTTAGGGCATCTTAGC
>JAAYLJ010000220.1 GCA_012521935.1 Campylobacteraceae bacterium
AAGTTAGCCTATGAGTACACTATTTTTGGCTCTTGCGCCAATATTTTCTCTCATTATGATAGGCGCATTTTTAAAAAACTCTTTTTTCAAAAATGAGCAGTTTTGGCAAGAGCTAGATAAGTTAACTTACTATATCCTAATCCCTTCAATGCTAATTTACAAACTAGCAAATGCTTCCATCCCAAATGGTTATGAAGCGCTAGATATGGTAAAAGTTATCTTTTTAACTCTAATACTAATTAGCATTGTTCTTATTGTAATTCAAAAAATTTTAAAATTTGATGGAGCCGCTTTTTCATCGATCTATCAAGGGGCGGTAAGATACAATACTTATGTATATCTTGCCCTAATAGATACATATCTTGGCAATGAAGGCATGGTTCTAGCGGCTCTTCTTATAACATTTGCAATTCCATTTCTTAACATCTTATCGGTATCAATCTTTTCCATATATGTTAATGAAGGTGGCTTTTCACTATCAAGATTTAGCAAGTTTATAGTCTCTAATCCTCTTATCTTAGCCTGTTTGGTAGGTGGATTTTTAAATTTTTCTGGAATTGGACTACCTTTCATATTTAAACCGCTATTTTTCATGCTTGGAAGTCCTGGCATTCCACTTGGACTGATCTCTATTGGCGCAGGACTTAGCTTAGGAGCGATTTTTGGATTAAGAGCTGATTTTTGGATTTCATCTTTTTTTAAACTCATATTGTTTCCAATGGTAACACTTTATTTTTCATATTTATTTGGATTAAATGAGATAAAAACCATGGTTGTTGCACTTTTTGCAGCCATGCCAACAGCAGCCTCATCATACATCTTAGCTAGGCAAATGGGCGGAAATGTGGGACTTATGTCCTCTATCATTACAGGCCAAACGCTTTTAGCTTTTGGCACAATCTTTGCGTTTTTACACTTTTTATTATGACGATGAAATATCAATAATATATAATTTTATCATCACTTAAGGCAACTTGGGATAAAGTTACAACTAAGCCCTACACTGCATGTAGGGAGAGGGGCAGACGGCGGTTTGTGTGAGCCGCCGCATTTTTTTAATTTTAAAATCTTCATCTTTATTAAAATCAAATTTAGTTAATTATTTTTTACTATCTTGTGTAAAAATAGTCTATTTTTGTAGCTTTTTTTAGCGAAATCTCATATTTTAGGTTAAATTTATTTATCTTTTTGTATCCTTACTACTAGCCCTTCCTTTCATAAATTTGTTGCAGCACAAATAATAGGGCATTTATTTTAAGGTGCGATAGCAGGATAAATATGTCAGCCCCCTAAATCGTCGCACCTTTATTTACCTCTAATAACTCCTATAAGATTTTTTCTATTAAACCTCTCAACTAACAAAAATGCGATGATAAATGTGAAAAACTCTGAAAGTCCAAGGGTTAGAAAGACTCCTTTGTGTCCCATGAAAGATGGAAGCGTGCTAATAAAAATGATGGGGAAGAAAAAGCTTCTAAGCAAAGCTATGAAAGCTGATTGTTTGGGCAGTTGTAAAGCGGTAAAGTAAGCAGAAATAATTAATGATGAACCATTAAATAAAAATAGTGGCCATATCCATTTTCCAAACTCAAGCGTAATGCTTAAAACATCTTCTGAGCTTGTTTGTAAAAATAGAGTTGCTAAAGGTTTTGGTATGAAGATTAAAAGTAAGGCTATAAATAGTCCAATTAAAACTACAAAGCTAACTCCTATGGTGAAAAACTTTAGCACTCTTTTAATATTTCTTGCACCATAGTTTTTACTAACTAATGGAGTTAATGCGTCGCAAATCCCAAACATTCCCATCTGCCCAATCCAAACCCAATAAGATATGATGGTAAATGCTGCCACTCCATTAGTGCCAAAAAACTTAAGCATTGCAAGGTTAAAAAATAGTGTTGTTACGCCAATGGATATCTCATTTACAAATTCTGATGAACCATTTAATGCTGCTTTTAAAATATTTTTGCCATTTTTCCATACAAAGGTAATATATAATTTTCCTTTTTTAAATATAAAATGTGGCAAAAGCAAAATGAGTAAAACTAAAAAAGATGTTCCTGTTGCTAAAGCCGCCCCATGAACTCCCCAGCCAAATTTTGCTACAAAAAGAAAATCTAAAACCATATTTACAAGCGCACTAGCTAAAAGAGCTAAAAATGAAAGGGTTGGCCTTCCATCTACTCTTATAAAATAGTTTATGGCAACTCCCACCATCAAGAATGGAAAAAATGGCATTAGGGTTTTTAAATATGAGATAGTAAGGGGCAAAAGCTCTTCATTTGCTCCAATTTTAACTAAAATAGCATCCATGTTTAGATAGATTATTAAAGAAAATAGCGATGAGATAGATAAAATTACAGTTATAGTTTTAGTAAAAATGATGGAAGCTCCGCGCTCATCTTTCCTAGCTATTAGCTTTCCACTCATAACGCTCCCACCTATGCCAAATGCAAGCGATATTCCAAAAAAGAGTGAGTATAAAGGCATAATTATATTTATAGCCGCTAATCCATTTGAACCTACATAATTTCCCACAAAATACCCATCTACCACCGTAGCAGACGAGATTGCTAACATTCCTAAAACTGAAAGGAAGCTATATTTTAAAAAAAGTGGTAATTCTTTGTGCGTCAACTCTTTCAAAAATTAAGCCTTATATGTTCTTAAGATTAAAAAGCTAGAAATGGAGATGATTACAAGGCTTAATGAGATGGTAAAAAATGTACTGTCTTCAAAGCTTAAAGCAATGGAAGAGATGATGGAGCCAACTCCAAACTGAAGCACCCCTATGACTCCTGCGGCCACTCCAGCATTGTCTGGAAAAAATTCTAGCGCCATGGCCATAGTGTTTCCAAACACAAAAGCCATCATGCTCATATAGACTGCTAAAGTTAGCATTATGCCAACCAATCCTATGCCATCATGAGCTAAGAAAAATGCAATTGCAGTTAAAATTTGAATAAAAATTGCGCTTTTTGTGATTTTTATGGCTTTATATTTTTGAAGCAACTTAACATTTAATCGTATCATGATCATTAAAATTATGAAATTTATCCCAAAAAATAGAGGAAAAACGGTAGTTGAAAATCCAAAATATTCTGTATATATAAATGATGTTTTTGCTATGATGATAAAAAATCCACCAAAACTAAATGCAAGAGTAAACATAGCTTTTATCGCTGTTTTGTGTGTTAAAACTTTTTTGTATGAGTCAAAAATCCCCTGTTTTACATAAGTAAAACTCTCTGGAAAATCTTTATATATGAAAAATGCGGTTATCCAAGCGTATATGGCTAGAAAGATAAAAACCTCTTTCCATGTGAAAAAATGAACTATTGCAGATCCAAAAACTGGAGCTAAAAGAGGGGCTAAACTTCTTACAAGCCCAACTAAAGAGAATACTTTGGCAGCCTCTTCACCTTCAAATCTATCCCTAACAGCAGCAGCTGCGTTTACAACAGTGATTCCTCCAAAGAAGGCTTCTAAAAATCTATAAAGCCAAAGTTCATAGATTGATGTGCTAAATATTATAAGAAGACTAAATATGCCAAAACCAATTAATCCAACAATTGAGCCAACTCTTCTTCCAAATCTATCAGAAATTGGCCCGCCAAAAATCTGCCCTATCGCAAATCCAATTAGAAATATAGATAAAGATAGTTCTATCTTTTGGATAGCAACATCAAAATATCTTGAAATCTCAGGAATGGATGGCAAATACGCATCAACGCCCATTGGCGCAACAGAAGACAAAATAGCAACTAAGGCTATGAAATAGATGTGATTTATACTTTTTCTCATTGGATATATTTTACAATAAGTTGTATTCAAAAGAGATTGTTTTAAAATTACACTTGACTCTATTTAGCTTTTTTTAAGGATTTTTTATGAATTTTGCAAAATGTTTTTTAATTATCTCCTTGCTTTTTTCTTCGCTTTATGCAAAAGATATTTTTGCATCTTATGACATTTCATTTGCAATTTTTAGCAAACTTGGAAGAGCTGAAACTTCTTTTGAAGAGAATAAAGGGGAGTATAAAATTGAAGTTTTAGCTAAAACCAAAGGTTTTGCAAAATTTTTATCAAATGGAAGAGAGGAGCTATTTGTCAGTGAGGGCATAGTGGAAGATGGGCAACTTTTACCCTTAAAATATAGCAAAACAAGGAAAAACA
>JAAYLJ010000221.1 GCA_012521935.1 Campylobacteraceae bacterium
ATGGCATGCTGTACTCATCCAGTTCTCTCAGGACCAGCTTATGATAGGATTGAAGAGGGTGTGCTTGATGAGTTGGTTGTTAGCGACACTATACCTTTAACAAAAGAGTCTTCAAAGATAAAAGTGCTCTCAGTTGCACACATATTTGGCGAAGTTATAAGAAGAGTTTATCATAATGAGAGTGTTAATGGACTATTTTTATAAGAGAGACTATGCAAAAAAATATTCGTAATTTTTCAATTATTGCCCATATTGATCATGGCAAAAGTACATTAGCAGATAGACTCATCCAAGAGTGCGGAGCGGTAGAAGATAGAGAGCTTAAAACCCAAATGATGGATACTATGGATATAGAAAAAGAGCGCGGCATAACCATTAAAGCTCAAAGTGTTAGATTAAACTATGTAAAAGATAAAGAGTCTTATGTTCTAAATCTAATCGATACTCCAGGGCATGTTGATTTTTCATATGAAGTAAGTAGATCCCTAGCCTCATGCGAGGGAGCACTTTTAGTTGTGGATGCTTCTCAGGGGATTGAAGCGCAAACTATTGCAAATGTATATATCGCGCTTGATAATGATTTAGAAATAATCCCAGTAATAAATAAGATAGATCTTCCCGCAGCTGATCCAAAAAGAGTAAAAGATGAGATAGAGCATTCAATTGGGTTAGATTGTTCTAATGCTTTAGAAGTAAGTGCTAAAAGTGGCATTGGAATTAAGGAGTTAATCCAAAAGATTATAGAAACTATCCCGCCTCCTAATGGAGATGAGAGGGCACCTACATAAGCTTTAATATACGATAGTTGGTTTGATAACTATTTAGGAGCACTTGCTCTTGTTAGAGTTTATGAAGGATCCATTAAAAAAAATCAAGATATTTTTGTTATGGGTTCAGGCAAAAGACATGAAGTGCTTGATCTTTACTATCCCCATCCTTTTAGGCAACAAAAAAGTGATGAGATTAAGTGTGGAGAGATAGGGGTTGTAGTTTTAGGACTTAAGACTGTAAGTGATATTAAAGTTGGCGACACGATAACAGATTTTCAAAATAAGACAAAAGAGCCAATTGAGGGTTTTGAAGAGGTAAAATCATATGTTTTTGCAGGGATTTACCCAATAGAAACAGATAGATTTGAAGAGCTTAGGGATGCACTTGATAAGTTAAAATTAAATGATGCTAGTATAAGTTATGAGCCAGAAACTTCTGCTGCTTTAGGTTTTGGTTTTAGAGTGGGATTTTTAGGGCTTTTGCATATGGAAGTTGTAAAAGAGAGGCTAGAGCGAGAGTTTAATTTGGACTTAATCGCAACTGCTCCTACCGTAACTTACCTAGTTAAAACCACCAAAGGAAGCATAAAAGAGATACACAACCCAAGCTCCCTTCCACCCACAAGTGAAATTGAAGAGATTAAAGAGCCTTATGTAAAAGCAACCATCATCACTCCTTCAGAATTTTTAGGAAATATCATCACTTTAGTTAGCCAAAAAAGAGGGATTCAAAAAAAGATGGACTATATGACTCCCCGTCGCGTTTTATTGGAGTATCACATCCCTATGAATGAGATAGTTATGGATTTTTACGATAAGTTAAAATCAGCTACAAAAGGTTATGCAAGTTTTGATTATGAGTTTTTTGGATATGAGACTGGAGATTTAGTAAAACTTGATATTAAAGTTGCGGGTGAATCAGTTGATGCACTCTCAATCATAGTTCCTCATCAAAAAGCACAAAGTAGAGGCAGAGAGCTTGTAAAAGCGATGAAAGAGATAGTGCCAAGACAACTTTTTGAAGTTGCAATCCAAGCTAGCATTGGAAATAAAATCATAGCTAGAGAGACTGTTAAATCAATGGGTAAAAATGTTACGGCAAAGTGCTATGGTGGAGATATTAGTAGAAAAAGAAAGTTACTAGAAAAGCAAAAAGAGGGCAAAAAGAGGATGAAGTCAATTGGAAAAGTCCAACTTCCCCAAGAGGCATTTTTAAGTGTCTTAAAAATTGATTAAGGAGATAAAATGCGTAAAGTTTTCTCTATTTTATTGTTAGTTTTTTTAGCAGGGTGCGCATATAAGCATCAAAGTTTACAGTTTGAGCCTTTTAAGCCACAAGATTTCTCTTTGCAAAGCTCACCATCTTTGGAGAAAATCTACCTAAAATCCGTAGTAGATGAGAGGGTTGAAAAAAGAGCTTTAGGGACAATTTATGATTCAAACAAAAATGCAATAACTTATGCCTCATCAAACCAAAACATTTCACTTTGGATATATGATGGCTTAAAAAAAGCATTTGAAGCAAAAGGATTTAAAGTTATAAATGAGCCTGCAAAAGAGGCTAAAGTTGTAAAAATTTACTTAAAAGAGCTTGGTGCTAGGTATGATGAGGGGATTTTAAAAGAGGATAATTTAAGTGCAAATATGGCTTTAAGAGCAGAGATAAAAAGAGGCGATAAAAGCACTACAAAAGATATTAGTCAAGGTTTAAAAAAGTGGCATAAACCCATAAAAGATACAAAAGCTTTTGAAGCAGTTTTACAAGAGTTAATGCAAGAAGTACTTGAGAGATCTGTTAGAGAAATTGTAAAATATTAAATGAAATGCTTAAGTTGTGGCAGATGGAGCTTTAAGATAGTTTGCAAAGAGTGCACTAAACTTTTTTTAGAACCAAGCCCATCTTTTAGGATCTTAAGCAATGGACTTAGAGTAGATAGTTTTTATAATTATGATGAGATAGCGCCTTTTTTACACACTAAACATACTGTTTATGGTAGTAAAGTGTTTAAAATTTTAGCTAAAAAAAGTTTTTTACCATTTGCAAAAAACTTTAAATCTCATTTAAATATATTTGCCATAGCAGTTGATGATGGGGTTAAAGATGGGTATAGCCACACTGCAATCTTATCTAATGAGCTTAAAAATGAGAGTATTAAGCCTTTGTTTGGGGCGCTAAGAGCTAAGAGTAGTTTTAAGTATAGTGGTAAAAGTTTAGAGTATAGAAAAGCTCATCCAAGAGAGTTTGAATGCAAAGTTCCAAAAGACTCCTACGCAATACTCATAGATGATTTAGTAACTACAGGTTCAACCTTAGTAGAAGCTAGTCAAAAGTTAAAAAATGAGGGAGTTGAAACTCTTTTTGCGCTAACTTTAGCCAATGCAAATAATTATTAAGATAAAATAGACCCTAATATGTGGATTTTATTAGCAAGGACGGTTGATGGATAATATTTTAGATTTAGAGCAAGATATTGAAGTTATTAACATTGAAGACTCAATAAAAACAAGCTATCTTGACTACTCAATGAGTGTCATTATAGGCCGAGCTTTGCCAGATGCAAGAGATGGGCTTAAGCCAGTTCATAGACGAATTTTATATGCAATGAATGATTTAGGATTAGGATCAAGAAGTCCATATAAAAAATCAGCGCGTATTGTGGGGGATGTGATTGGTAAATACCATCCTCATGGAGATAGTTCAGTTTATGACGCGCTAGTTAGAATGGCGCAACCCTTTTCAATGAGAGTGCCAACAGTTGATGGACAGGGAAACTTTGGTTCAGTTGATGGAGATGGCGCAGCAGCTATGAGATATACTGAAGCTAGAATGACAAGTTTGGCTGAAGAGCTTTTAAAAGATATAGATAAAGATACAGTTGATTTTGTTTCAAACTATGATGATTCGCTAATTGAGCCTGATGTGCTCCCATCAAGAGTTCCAAACTTACTTTTAAATGGTTCAAGTGGGATTGCAGTTGGAATGGCTACAAATATCCCTCCACATAGTTTAGATGAGCTAGTAGATGGACTTTTAGTTGTGCTTGAGAATGAAGAGGCAACACTAGATGAGGTGATGGAGCATGTGCAGGGGCCAGATTTTCCTACTGGCGGGATTATATTTGGAAAAAAAGGGATAATTGAAGCTTATAAAACTGGAAGAGGTAGGGTTAAAATTAGGGCTAAAACCCACATAGAGCAAAAAGGAAATAGAGAAGTCGTTGTCATTGATGAGCTTCCTTATCAAGTAAATAAATCAAGATTAATTGAACAGGTTGCAAATTTAGTTAAAGATAAGCAAATTGAAGGCATTAGTGAAATTAGAGATGAGAGCGATAGAGATGGAATCCGCGTAGTTATAGAGTTAAAAAGAGATGCAATGAGTGAGATTATTTTAAATAATCTATATAAATCTACAAATCTTGAGATGACTTTTGGAGTTATTTTACTTGCGATTGCAAATAAAGAGCCAAAAATCTTTACTCTTTTAGAGCTACTTCATCTATTTTTAAAACATAGAAAAACAGTAATTATTAGAAGAACTATATATGAGCTTGAAAAGGCAAAAGCAAGAGCCCACATACTTGAGGGGCTTAAGATTGCACTTGAGAATATCGATGCAATTATTGAGCTTATAAAAAAGAGTGCAGATTCAAATGAGGCAAAAGAGGGCTTAGTTGCAAACTTTAACCTAAGTGAGCTTCAAGCAAGTGCAATTTTAGACATGAGGCTAAATAGACTCACTGGGCTTGAGAGAGAAAAAATTGAAAATGAGTTAAAAGCTTTGCTTGAAGAGATTGAAAGATTAAGCGCGATATTAAAGAGTGAAGAGTTGCTAAATTCACTCATAAAAGAGGAGCTTTTAGAGTTAAAAGGTAAGTTTAAAGTTCCAAGAATTACACAAATAGTTGAAGATTATGATGATATAGACATTGAAGATTTGATTCCAAATGAGCCAATGGTGGTAACTATAACTCATAGAGGATATATAAAAAGAGTCGATTTAAGGCAGTATGAGAAACAAAAAAGAGGTGGAAAAGGCAAAACCGCAGTTACAGTGTATGATGATGATTTCATTGAAAGTTTCTTTGTTTCAAATACGCACGATACTTTAATGTTTGTAACTGATAGAGGGCAACTTTACTGGCTTAAAGTTTATAAAATCCCAGAAGGCAGCAGATCTGCTAAGGGTAAAGCAGTTGTTAATTTAATCCAATTAGAACAAGATGAAAAAATCATGGCAATTATCCCTACAAATGATTTTGATGAGAGTAAATCCATAGCTTTCTTTACTAAAAATGGAGTTGTAAAAAGAACAAATTTAAGTGAATTTAAAAATATCCGCTCCGTTGGGGTAAGGGCTATAACTTTAGATGAAAATGATGAGTTAGTAACTGCTAAAATTGCTACAAAACAGGCGAAAAGTCTGCTTGTGATGACTAAAAAAGGGATATGTATTAGATTTGATATTGAAGAAGCAAGGCAGATTGGAAGAACTGCTAGAGGGGTTACTGCTATTAGATTTAAAGAAGAGGAAGATTGTGTTGTAGGGGCTGTTGTTGTATTTAATGATGAAGAAGAACTTTTAACTGTTAGCGAAAATGGAATTGGTAAAAGAACGATTGCAAGTGAGTATAGATTGCAAAGAAGAGGCGGTAAGGGCGTCATAGGAATGAAACTAACTTCTAAAACAAAAGATTTAGTTGGTGTAGTCATTGTAGATGAGAGCAAAGATTTGATGGCTTTAACTTCAAGTGGAAAAATGATTAGAGTAGATATGCAAAGCATTAGAAAAGCTGGAAGAAATACAAGCGGAGTTAAGGTTGTAAATGTAGGTGAGGATGTGGTTGTAAGTATCGCAAGATGCCCAAAAGAAGAGGATGAAGAGGTTGAAGTTTTACCAGATGAGATAACTTTTGATGAAAAAGGTGATCCAGTAGGAGCACAAGAGTTATAATTGGAACAGTAGTTGCTTGAAGATGGGAAATTTTTGCTACAAAGGTTTCCCATGAATAGATGGATTGTTTCGCTTATTACAAGCATGTCGCTTTTGATGTTTTTCTCTGGCTGTGTGCCTAGCTCGCAGTCATCTTCTGTAACTCAAACTCATGAAGAAAGAGTTGTTATCCAAAAGGTAGATAAAGAAGATATTAGAGAGGTAATGAGGGAGGAGAAACTCCTTTTTATCAATAATGCTCCAGAGAGAGTCTTTAGTGTTATGGGTGAGGGAATTGCTCCACAAAATACAATCTCACCAGCACAAGCTTTAGCTTTAGCTAAAAGAGCAGCTTTGGCTGATGCGTACAGACAAATGGGAGCAAAGCTTTATGGAGTTAGAATTTCTGCTAAAGATACAGTTCAAGACGCTGCTTTAAAAGATTCTAGAATTGTTGCACAAGTTGATGGAGTTATCAAAAATGCAACTATTACAGATTTAAGTTTTCAAGATGGACTTTATAGAGTAAATATGGAGCTTAAAATGAGCGAAGAGCGTTGGAAAGAAATCTTCTCATACTAATATGTATCTCCTTCCTCTTGGGAGGAGATGAATTTATCTTAACAGCTAGAACTTACACTAAAGATAGTGTTTTAGTTTATGATGAGATAAGCATCTCTCCATCAATGAGTAAAAAAGATGGAGTAAAATTAAAAAAATGCGAACTATTGGCTGATGAGGACTTTACAGATACATTAACTTTTTTAAATGAGCGAAAAAATGAGGTAGCGCTTTGCTTTGCAGATGAGAGCGTAAGATTTCATGATTTTGAAGAGCATAAACTAAATAGATCATTTTCCCAAACCGATGCAACACTGCTTCCAGTACACTTTACAGTAGAGTTTAAAGAGGATTTAGCTACACTATTTATCCTAAAAAGATAAAATATTTTTGAGAGATTCATGAAAATAGTCGTAGTTGAAGACGATATAAATATGAGAAAATCACTTGAGTTTGCCTTAGGTGAGTACAGCGAATTTGAAATTATTGCCTATAAAAACGCCACTGAAGCACTAAGAAAAATGCCACAAGATTGCGATTTAGTCATAACCGATATTAATATGCCAGGGATGGATGGACTTACCTTCATTAAAGAGCTTAATGGTAAATTTGAGGTAATAGTAATAACAGGAAACGCTACTTTAAATAGAGCCATTGAATCTGTTAGGCTTGGCGTTAAAGATTTTTTAACTAAACCTTTTGAGATAGATACATTAGTTGAAGCCATAAAAAGAAGTGAAACCATAGCTAAAAAGAGTAGAAAAAAAATTACAACTATAAAAAATTCTAATTTTTTAGCAACTTCACCAGTCTTAGAGAGAGCTTTAAATTTAGCAAAAAGAGCTGCAAAAACAGATGCAACAGTTCTTCTTTTGGGGGAAAGTGGTGTTGGAAAAGAGCTTTTTGCTAACTATGTTCATCAAAACTCATTAAGAGAAAAAGGCCCTTTTGTGGCACTTAATATGGCGGCAATTCCAGAAAATTTGCTTGAGAGTGAACTATTTGGTTTTGAAAAAGGTGCTTTTACTGATGCTAGTAGCTCTAAAAAAGGGCATTTTGAATTAGCAAATGGCGGAACACTTTTTTTAGACGAGATAGGTGAAATGCCAATCTCTTTGCAGGCGAAACTTTTAAGGGCATTGCAAGAAAAAGAGGTATCTCCATTAGGGGGTTCAAAACCTGTTAAAATTGATGTTAGGATTGTTTCAGCTACAAATGCAAATATACAAGAAAAGATTAAAAAAGGTGAGTTTAGGGAAGATTTATATTATAGATTAAATACAATTCCAGTAACTATTCCACCTTTAAAAGAGCGAACAGATGAGATAGAGCCAATAGCAGTTAAAACCCTAGAAAGAGTCTGTAAAGAGTATGATTTAGATGAAAAAACTTTTAGCAAGGAAGCTTTAAAAGAGTTAAAAGAGTATGGTTGGCCTGGAAATATTAGAGAGTTAATCTCTGTTGTTGAAAGGGCTGCTATCTTGAGTGAAAATGAAGCAATTAGCAAAGATGATCTATTTTTAGAGAGCAGACAGACAAAAGATGAGATAGGTAAAATGGAGAAAAATTTAATTGTTGAGGTTTTAAATAGTGTTAATAATGATAAAGAAGAGGCTTGTAAGATTTTAGGTTTTTCACTTGAAATTTTGGAATTAAAACTTAAAAAATATCACTTGTAAA
>JAAYLJ010000222.1 GCA_012521935.1 Campylobacteraceae bacterium
ACCAATCAAAGAGTTATAGAGTAAAATAGAGGTTTTCAAAGGAGAAGAAAGTGCAGTGTCCTATGCCTACAATCAACATAAATGAACAAAAAGAGTTGAAAAATATTTTGCAAGAGTGCAAAAAAATAGCCATTGTCGGCTTATCACCAAATCCAGAAAAAGATTCTCATAAAGTTGGCAAATATTTAAAAGAAGCTGGATATAAAATCTACCCAATTTACCCAAAAGAAGAGAGTATTTTAGGTGAAAAAGTTTATAGATCACTTAGTGAGATAGAAGATGAGATTGATGCTGTAAATATGTTTAGAAAACCATCAATTGCTGATGAATTAGTAAAAGAGATTGCCCTAAGAGATGATGTAAAATGCTTATGGCTTCAGTTAGGAATTGTCAATAATGAAGCAGCAAAAAAAGCTCAAGATTTAGGCATAAAAGTTGTGCAAAATAGATGTATAAAAATTGAACATGAAAGGCAGAGGGAAAAAGATGATAGCTTTAAGTAATATCGTACAAGCTAAAAGAGTAGTTTCAAATGTAGTAGATCAAACGCCATTTCCAAAATCACCAATCTTAAGCCAAATGTGTGATGCGGAAGTTTTTTTAAAAAAAGAGAATTTACAAATCACTGGTGCATATAAAATTAGAGGCGCATATAATAAAATAGCTTCACTTGATAAAGATGAGAAAAAAAGAGGAGTGATAGCCGCAAGTGCTGGAAATCACGCTCAAGGTGTTGCTTATAGTGCTAGAGAGTTTGGTGTAAAAGCTATCATTGTCATGCCAGAAGCTACACCTTTGCTTAAAGTAACAGGAACAAAAGAGCTTGGAGCTGAAGTTATATTAAAGGGAGATAATTATGATGAAGCCTTTGCCCACGCAGTGGAAGTGGCAAAAAAAGAGGGTTTAACTTTTATCCATCCATTTGAAGATGAAGCCGTCATAGCAGGGCAGGGTACGGTTGCATTAGAGATGCTTGACTGTGTTGATGATTTAGATTATGTGGTTGTGCCAATAGGCGGTGGAGGGTTGATTAGTGGGGTAGCTTCAGCTATCAAGCAACTTGATCCAGATATAAAAGTGATAGGAGTTACAGCTAAAGGTGCTCCAGCTTTATTTAACTCATATAGGGCAAAAAGTGTTATAAACTCAAAAAGTGTGCGCTCAATCGCAGATGGGATTGCAGTTAGAGATACAAGTGAAAAAAATCTAGCCCATATTTTAGAGTGCGTAGATTTGGTAGTTCAAGTTGACGATGAAGAGATTGCAACTGCTATTTTATTTTTACTTGAGAGACAAAAGATTGTTGTTGAGGGCGGGGGAGCTGCTGGAGTAGCAGCTTTGATGCATAAAAAGTTTGATTATGAACCAAAATCAAAAATAGGCATCATCTTAAGCGGTGGAAATATTGATGTTCAAATCTTATCAGTCATTATAGAAAAAGGTTTAATCAAATCTGCAAGAAAAATGATCATTTCAGTAACTTTGGTAGATAAACCAGGAGCTTTGATGAACCTTACTGATATTTTAAGAGAAGCAAATGCAAACATAATTAAAATTGATTATGATAGAACTTCTACAACTCTATCTTATGGGGATGCAAACATCACCATAACCCTTGAAACTAAAGGAAAAGAGCATCAAGAGGAGGTGAGGATGAAACTAAAAGAGGGTGGATATAGTTTTGTAGAGACTTTCTAATTTTTTAAATCCGAAAATGCACTGGAGAGTTTTTCTCTTATCTCATCAGCTAAAACTTCACCATTTTCTATCTTAGTAGTTAGGAAAATATCTAAACTCTCCAAAAGAGCAAAAAGATCCCCCTCAACCTCTTTTGGAGGCTTTCTTTTTGCATTCATAGTTTCAAAAAAGACTAAAGTCCTAATCATATCTGATAATTTTTCCAAAGCTTCATCAACGCTACTTTCTTTAGTTAGAATAAATCTAGGATTTTTAACCTCTTTTTCTGGATCTATTTCATACTTAATCTCTCTAACTATCTCTTGAATTAAGCTTGCAAATTTTGAGTAAATCTCTCCTGTAGCGTATGAGCTTGAATCAAGCCTATTAGTCACTGCCTTTATCTGTTTAATCATTATCATTGTAACTAAAACTCCAGCAACAATTGCGGGTAAAAAAGCTTCCATCTATTTCCTCTTATAATATTTTCTTTGCCTAAAATATGTCTCTAAAGTGACTAAGGCAAGTGCAAGCCATATTAGCAAAAAAGTTATAAGTTTCTCTTTACTTAATGGCTCTTTATAGACAATTATCGCCAATAAAAAACTAATGGTAGGTGCAAGGTATTGAAAATAACCAATTGTGCTTAGTTTTAATCTTGTGGCAGCAGAATTAAAAGCTAAAAGTGGCAAGATAGTAACTGGACCTGAGAGAATCAATAAAAAAGTTGTAGTTGAGTTTATGAAAAATTGACTCTCATTTAGCGAAAAAAGATAAGCCCAATATATTAAAGCAATAGGAGTTATGAGCGCAGTTTCAATGAAAAGCCCATCAAGAGAGGGTAGAGAAATCTTTTTTCTAATGAGTCCATAAAAGCCAAATAGTGTTGCTAAAGAGAGTGAAATGATAGGAAGTTTCCCAATTGAGTAAACTTGATACAAAACAGCTATGACAGCTAAGAGGATTGCTATTTTCCCAGCTTTTGTTGGTATCTCTTTTAAAAATATAAAACCTAAAAGAATGTTTACTAACGGGTTTATATAGTAACCTAAGCTTGCCTCAATTAATAGATCATTATTTATAGCCCAAATATAAATCCCCCAGTTTGTAGCAACTAACAAAGAAGTGGTGGTTAATAAAAGTATGATTTTTGGACTTTTAAAATAAAACAAAACCCTGCCAAGTTTTTTTGTAAAAATAAGAGCTAGCAGTAAAAAAACCAGTGACCACAAAACTCTATGTAGCAAGATTTCAGTTGGTAAGACAGTTAAAAGTAACTTAAAGTAGATTGGAGCAAGTCCCCAAAAAGCAAAAGCTAAAAGGGCGTAAATCACCCCTTCTTTTGTAGTTTCATTATCATTTTTCAAATTGTAACTTTTTTTGGTAATTGTATCTATGATTGCTTTAAATGAAACTTGTTTGACTTAGGAATGTTAAGTGAATATAATAGATAAATTTTTATTTTAAGGAAAATATATGAAAAACTGGAGCCCTGATTCATGGCGAAAAAAACCTATAAAACAGCAACCTACTTATTTGGATAAAACCATACTTGAATCTGTAGAAAAAGAGTTAAGAGCACTTCCCCCTTTGATTTTTGCAGGAGAGGTGAGAGATTTGAAAAAACATCTCTCAAATGTGGAGCAAGGTAGGGCTTTTTTACTCCAAGGTGGGGATTGCGCTGAGAGCTTTTCAGACTTTGGTGCTGATAATATTAGAGATATGTTCAAAGTTTTAATGCAAATGTCGGTTGTTTTAACTTTTGCTGGAAGTTGCCCGATAGTAAAAGTAGGAAGACTTGCTGGACAGTTTGCAAAACCTAGATCATCTGATCTTGAAACAGTTGATGGAGTAAGTTTACCTAGTTATAGAGGTGATATTATAAATAGTTTTGAATTTACCAAAGAAGCTAGAGTGCCAGATCCTTTAAGGATGGTAAGAGCATATAATCAATCTGCTGCAACATTAAATCTTCTTAGAGCTTTTTCAAGAGGTGGTCTTGCGGATTTAAATGAGGTACATAGATGGAATATGGGCTTTATAAAAGAGAGTGCTCTTGGCGAAAAATATAGTGAAATAGCAAACCAAATTACAAAGTCTTTAGCTTTCATGGAAGCTTGTGGCATAACTTCAGAAAACGCCCCAACCATTAGACAAACAGCTCTATACACCTCTCATGAAGCACTACTATTAAATTATGAAGAAGCCTTAACTAGGGAAGATAGCTTAACTGGGGATTGGTATAACTGTTCTGCTCATATGCTTTGGATTGGAGATAGAACAAGAGATCCAAAAGGTGCTCATGTTGAATTTTTAAGAGGCGTAAAAAATCCAATAGGAATTAAAGCAGGCCCTAGCATAAAAGAGGATGATCTTTTAAGACTTTGCGATATTTTAAGTCCAGATAATGAATCTGGAAGGTTAAATATCATCGTAAGAATGGGAGCAAATGAGATAGAAAAAGAGTTACCAAGACTAATTAAAGCTGTTAAAAAAGAGGGAAAAAAGATAGTTTGGAGCATTGATCCAATGCATGGCAATACCATTAAAGCTTCAACAAACTACAAAACAAGAGAGTTTGACAATATCTTACTAGAAGTTGAAAGATTTTTTAATGTACATGAAGCTATGGGAACTTTCCCTGGCGGAGTTCATTTGGAGATGACTGGTAAAGATGTAACTGAGTGTGTTGGAGGAGCAAAGCCAGTAACAGAAGAGGCACTAAGCTCAAGATATGAAACACAGTGCGATCCAAGATTAAACGCAGATCAAGCACTTGAGCTTTCATTTTTAATAGCAAACTCACTTAAAAAAGCTAGAGATAGGGTAGGTAGAAGCTAGCTAAGACCTAGCTTCTACAAACAGTTAGGAGTGTACTGTATAAAAA
>JAAYLJ010000223.1 GCA_012521935.1 Campylobacteraceae bacterium
TTTACAAACTCTCTTACTGGAGTGGTTTTGCCAGTGGCTATCACCCAATCTTCTGGCTTGGGAGCTTGAAGAATCATCCACATCATTTTTACATAATCTTTTGCATGTCCCCAGTCTCTTTTAGCATCAAGATTTCCTAAATATAACTTATCTTGAAGCCCTAAGGCTATCTTAGAAGCAGCGCGAGTGATTTTTCTAGTGACAAATGTCTCACCTCTTACTGGCGACTCATGATTAAACAGTGTTCCATTACATGCAAACATGCCGTAAGCTTCTCTATAGTTTACAGTTATCCAATACGCATACATCTTTGCTACTGCATATGGGCTTCTTGGATAAAATGGAGTTGTTTCACTTTGAGGTATCTCTTGCACTTTTCCATATAATTCACTAGTTGAAGCTTGATATATCTTTGTTTTTTCAGTAAGCCCTAGAAACCTAACAGCTTCAAGTATCCTAAGTGCACCTATGCCATCAGCATTTGCTACATATTCAGGTGTCTCAAAGCTCACATGTACATGACTCATAGCTGCAAGATTATAAATCTCATCTGGCTGTACTTCTTGAATGATTTTTGTAAGATTCATGCTATCAGTCATGTCGCCATAGTGTAAGATGAAGTTTCTATTCTCTACATGGGGATCTTGATATAGATGATCTATCCTATCAGTGTTAAAAAGTGAACTTCTTCTTACTATGCCATGAACTATATAATCTTTTTTTAGCAAAAATTCAGCTAAATAACTTCCATCTTGTCCTGTGACGCCTGTGATCAAAGCGATACGCTTTGATGTGCTAGGTGCTAGGCGTGAAGAGTTATGATTGTTTTTCATTATTTATTTTTCCTTTTAAGCTTTGTTGTAATTTTGTTAGCATTGCTAATATTTGGCTTGATTTTTCTATAAATCTTTTCCCATTCTCTTTATCGATATATTTTATATCTATTGCTATATAAGTTTGAGTTATAAATTCTGCCGCTGAGCCTTTAGCAATATCTAAAAATCTTATTTGATCCCTTATGGACTCTTTTTCCATACCTTCTGCAATATTACTAGGAATGGAAAGACTTGCTCTTGTAATTTGATCTTTAAATCCAAAGTCTTTTAAACTTGCAAATTGTTTATAAGCATCAGCTGATAGTCTTGCGCTTATTTTCCAAACATCTAATTTTTCACACTTCATATTTCGCAACTCCTAACTCCTAATACTTAACTCCTAATACTTAATTCTTTGATAATCATCCTCAACCCTGACTATATCATCCTCGCCTGTGTATTCACCCACTTGAGCCTCGATGATAATAAGTGGAAGCTTTCCTTCATTTGCAAGTCTGTGTAGTTGTCCTGCTTTTATATAAGTGCTCTCATTTGGATTAAGTATGAAAGTTTCATCCTCAATAGTTACGGTAGCGCATCCGCTCACTACTATCCAGTGTTCATTTCTATGAAAATGTTTTTGTAAAGAGAGTCGCTTGCCAGGTTTTACTTCTATTTTTTTGATTTTGTATCCATTAGAGTCTTCTAGTATTGTGTATGAACCCCACGGTCTGTAGCCTGTCGTATGAGTGCTAAGTGCTAAGTGTTCTGTGCTATGTTTAATTTTATTGACAATATTTTTAATTTTTTGTGTTTCACCTTTTTTTGCAATAAGAAGTGCATCTGCAGTATCAACTACAACAAAATCTTTTAGTCCTATAGTTGCAATTATTTTATCAATATTATCACTATAGTAAAAGTTGTTTTCGCTATTTTCTTCATAGCACATAGCACTTAACCCCTCGCACTCTTCTATAAGACTGTCAAAACTTCCCACATCACTCCAAGAGATATTTGATGGAACTACCTTTACCTTGGTTGATTTTTCCATAACAGCATAGTCAATAGACTCATTTGGAATAGCTTCCATATGAGAATGTTGAATTCTTAATGTTGAATTTTGAATTTTTTTGTTTTTAAATGCAACTTTGCAAGCTTCATAAATTTTAGGTGAATGAGCTTTTAATTCATTTAAAAAAACTCCAGCTTTAAACATGAACATTCCAGAGTTCCACAAATAAGTGCTAAGAGCTAAGCGTTCAGAACTAAGATTTTTATTTTGTTCTAAATAATACTCTGCAGTTTTTAAATCTGGCTTTTCATGAAAAGCTTTCACTCCAAACTCATCTACACACTCTATATATCCAAAGCCTGTTTCAGCATATGTAGGCGTTATCCCAAAAGTCACTAAGCTATCTTGCTCTGCTAGCTTTTTTGCTTTTTGCACAGCCTTTACATACTCTTTCTCATCTTTTATCAAATGATCACTTGGAGTTACAAGTACTATTTCATTCTCATCTAGTGCCATACAAGCTAATGCGATTGCTGGAGCGGTGTTTTTAGCTACTGGTTCTAATAAATAGTGAGTTGTGAGTTGTGAATCGTGAAGAGTGAATCGTGAGTTGTGAGATGTAAGTTGTGAATCGTGAATTGTCAGTTCTTCCATTTGGTCTAGTGCTAGAAAGTATTGCTCACTATTTGAAACTATAAATAAAGAGTTACAAAGTTTACTATTTCGCTCTACTGTTAATTGAAAGAGTGATTTACCATCAAATAGCTTTACAAACTGCTTTGGCATAAGAGTTCTACTAAGAGGCCAAAGCCTTGTACCGCTTCCCCCACATAAAAGAATGTTGGTCAATTTAATTTTTCCTTTCATACCCACTAGGGTTTTTCCTCTGCCACTTAAAGCTAGTTTTGCACATCTGCCTTAAGTCTCTTTTAGCTTCCCACCCTAGTATTTCTTTTGCTTTTTGTGGGTTGGCATAGCAAGTGGATATGTCTCCTGCTCTTCGCTTAGTTATCTTATATGGTATTTTTTTACCACTAGTATTCTCATAGGTTCTTACCATGTCAAGTACAGAATAGCCCTCTCCTGTTCCTAGATTGAAAATAGCAGGATAGTTGGTGGTAAATGGTTTATGGTGGATGGTTGATGGTGGATGGTTGATCAAATAATCCACAGCTTTTACATGCGCATTAGCCAAATCCACAACATGTATGTAGTCTCTCACTCCTGTGCCATCATGTGTATCATAGTCATTTCCAAATACATTTAAATACTCTCTTTTGCCAACTGCCACTTGAGATATGTAAGGCATAAGGTTATTTGGAATGCCGCTAGGATCCTCGCCTATCTCGCCGCTTTCATGAGCTCCTACAGGGTTAAAGTACCTTAAAATCACCACTTTAAACTCATTATCGCTTATGCACAAATCCTCTAGGATTCTTTCTATCATATATTTACTCGTGCCATAAGGATTGGTGGTATTGCCTGTAGGATAACTCTCATCTATGGGATTTGACTTAGGGTTTCCGTAAACTGTGGCTGAGCTGGAAAATACCATTTTTTTGCACCCGCATTTTTTCATAGCTTCCAAAAGTCTTATAGTCCCCACTACATTATTGTCATAATACTCAAGTGGTTTTTCTACACTCTCTCCCACTGCCTTGAGCCCTGCAAGATGCAAAACTAAGTCAATATTTCTACTTTTAAAAACTTCATCAAGCTTTTTTTCATCTCTTATGTCACCCTCAATGAACTCTACGGGTCTGTTTATGATCTTCTCTACTCTTTTGATGGCTTCTAAGCTAGAGTTTGAAAAGTTATCATAGACTATAAATTCATACCCAGTTTTACCTAGCTCTACTAAAGTGTGAGTGCCTATGTATCCAGCACCACCAGTGATGAGTAGTTGTTGGTTAATGGTTGTTGGTGGATGGTTGTTGGTGGATGGTTGTTGGTGGATGGTTTTTTCGTTCATCATAAACCATTTTTCCTTCTAACAGATCCAATCAATGCGTTTATCATTTTTCTTATCTTTAAAGTTTGTTTTAATTCTTCACTGATATTACTGAGATAGTTTAGTTTTTGTACTAATAGAAGTTGAGTTTCTAGCTCAGAAGCAGATCCTAGTGCTATATATAAA
>JAAYLJ010000028.1 GCA_012521935.1 Campylobacteraceae bacterium
ATACGATCTCCTACAAACCCAAAACAATGTAATCCACCAAAGCTAAAAGCACAATGTGACACAACTACTTTTCTTAGGAAGTACTTGTATCTACCCAAAAGATGCTCCGCCACCTATGAGCGAAGACTCATTTTTGACAAGTCCACTAGAATACACAAACGAACCATATGCCATAGCAAAGATAGCTGGCATAAAGATGTGTGAGAGCTATAACATACAGTATGGTACAAACTTTATAAGTGTAATGCCTACAAACCTTTATGGACCAAATGATAACTTTGATTTAGAAACTTCTCATGTATTACCAGCACTTATACGAAAGATTCATCTTGGTAAATGCTTAGAAGAAAACAATTGGGAAGCAATAAAAGAAGATTTAAACAAAAATCCAATAGAAAATATAGGTGGTTCAGCTTCAGAAGATGAGATATTAAATATTTTAAACAAATACGGTATCAAACAATTCAAAATTCAAAATTCAAAATTCAAAATTTCCATAGAAATATGGGGCAGTGGCTTGCCACGCCGTGAATTTCTATGGAGTGAAGATATGGCAGATGCTTGTGTTTATCTGATGCAAACAATAGATTTTAAAGACATAATCGGAACCGATGCTTTAGCTTCCGTAAAGGACGAGGTTGAAACCTCGCTTCCGAAAGAAGTAATAAACACCCATATAAACATTGGAACTGGAGTTGACATAAGTATAAAAGAGTTGGCACTAACCATTAAAAATATAGTTGGCTACAAGGGTGAACTCTACTTCAATACAACTAAACCAGATGGCACGATGATAAAACTAACAGATCCATCAAAGCTAAACGCTTTAGGCTGGAGATTTCAAACTGAGCTAGAAGATGGCATAAAAGCTATGTATGAGTGGTATTTAAAACAAGAGGAACTAAAATGAAAATAGCAATAATGGGTGCTATGAAAGAGTGGAATCTTTTGAATTTTTGGAGAAGATGAGATGAATGAACTAACTTTAATTGACAATCAAACCATACAAGATAAAATTCATACTATTCGTGGTGTTCAAGTTATGATTGATAGGGATTTGGCATTTTTGTATGAAGTTGAAACAAAAGCTTTAAATCAAGCAGTCAAAAGAAATGAGTCTAGGTTTCCAGATGATTTTAGATTTCAACTTGATGATAATGAAAAAGATGAACTGGTAACAAATTGTGACCGCTTCAAAACATTGAAGCATTCAACTGTAAATCCTTATGCTTTTACATAGCATGGAGTATCTATGCTCGCTTCTGTATTAAAAAGCGATATAGCTACAAAAGCTAGCTTGAATATCATTAGAACTTTTATAAATATGCGAAACTTCTTACAAAACAACGCTTCACTTTTCACAAGAATGGAAACTATAGAAAAAAGACAAGTATCTTATGAGATAAAAACAGACTCAAAAATAGATCTAGTCTTAAATGCATTAGAAGACAAAAATAAAACTCCAACCCAAGGCATATTCTACAACGGACAGATCTACGATGCTTACGCTTTCGTAAACGACCTTCTAAAGCTTGCCAAAAAAGATGTAACTCTTATAGATAACTACATAGACGACACTATCTTTACACTATGTAGTAAATATCCAAACATAAACTTTAAAATCTACACACATGCCATAAACAAACAACTAAAACTAGACTATGAAAAGTATAAAAAACAGTATAAAAATGTAGATCTACAAGAAACTAAAAACTTTCATGATAGGTTTCTAGTCATAGATAGTGGTGAGATCTACCATCTAGGAGCAAGTTTAAAAGACTTGGGAAATAAGATCTTTGCTTTTAGTAAGCTAAATGTAGATATAAACTCTTTTGAATTTTTGGAGAAACTAAAATGAAAAATAAAATCATAGTTCAAGAGCAAGAAATCAGCATAATAAAAGAAGATTATATATCGCTAACGGATATGGTGAAAAATATAGAAAATGGTCTTGTTCTTATAGAAAAATGGCTTAGAAATAAAAATACTATAGAGTTTTTAGGGATTTGGGAAGAGATTTATAATACTGATTTTAATTCCCCCGAATTCGAGGGAATTAAAAACGAAGCTGGGTTTAATCGTTTTTCGTTATCTGTAAAAATGTGGATAAATAAAAC
>JAAYLJ010000224.1 GCA_012521935.1 Campylobacteraceae bacterium
CTACTTTCTTGCGCTGGAGCACTTACATCTATTAATTCATTTCCAACTCCAACATAAGCGATCCTAGCCTCTTTTAAAACTGCAATAGTGTGCATGCCTTGCGTTGCTAAATTTGTAATGTCAAAAGGCCCAATTTTAGAACCCCTTCTAACTAAAAGCTCATCTTTTCTTATATCTTCACCTTGAGATTTTATGAATATCTCTTTTGTTACATCATTTTTATCATTTTTTAAATGCACACTCTCCTCTTCAATGATAAAAAGAGTATCTTTTGGTACTTTTTGTCCTGTAAAAATTTTTAATAGGCTTGAGGGACTATTTAAATCATCCCCTTTTTTAACTACTCTCCCATCTCTTAATGAGATAGGAAATGGCGGGATGTCAAATCTAGCTCTTATATCTTTTGCGCTAACCCTTCCAAAGGCTTTCATTAAGGGGACACTTTCATTTAATGAGAGAGGTTTTATGTGTGATTAGATAGATTTAGTTGCCTTAGCTAGTGTGCACTTCATAAAAACTCCTTTTTTGGTATTATAACGCATCTAAAAGGAGTATAAATGGATAGTTTATATGAAATGAGTCTGAAAGTTCATGTTGGTTTTATATTTTTAACACTCTTAGTTGCAACCTTTCATGTAGCAATGCTTTTTGCAAAAACAGAGTTTAAAAACATTGCAAAAAAGATTCATTGGTGGATTCCTGCTTACTATTTTTTAATAAGTACCATACTTTTTTCTGGCATCATTGCGTGGGTTAGCATAGGATTTCATTTGACTCACTGGGTAGCCATAATGCTCTTAACATGGGCTTTAATGCTTGCAAGTAGCATAGCTTCATATAGTAAGTTTAAAAAAACTAAAAACCTAAAAGACTCTTTAGCCATCAAAAATTTTAAAAACTTTGCTCTTATTAAATATCTATTTGACATTGTGCTAATTTTAATCATCTACTTTGGAGCAAGTTAGTGAAGTTTGCCTATCATGAATTAAGTGGCTGTGAAAATTTAATACTAAAAGATGAGATATTTTTACATCTCATAAAGGCAAGGCGCTCTAAGATTGGGGATGAACTTAAGTTTTATAATTTTAAAGATTTGAAACTATTTAGCTACATTGTTGAAAAAATTGGCAAAAAAGATGCTTTTTTAAAGTTAAAAAGCTTTGAAAAGATTGCAAAACCTAAATTAAAAGAGTGTGTTGCAGGCATTGGAGCAGTTGAGCCAAAAAATTTAGAGAAAATTTTACCAATGCTAAATGAATTAGGTGTTAAAAGTTTGGGAATTGTAAAGTTAGATTATTCTCAAGGAAACTTTAAGTATGACGAAAAAAGGATAGAAAAAATCCTGATAAATTCATCTATGCAGTGTGGACGTTTTGAACTGATGGAGTTATTTTTCTTTGATGGTTTGTCACACTGGCTAAAAAAATATCCAAATTCTCATTTTGTAGATTTTTCCCAAAATGGAAGTAAAATAGAAGAAATAAGTGCATTTTTAATTGGACCAGAGGGTGGATTTAGTCAAAAAGAGAGAGAAATTTTTGATAAAAATAGAATCTTAACTCTTAAAACTCCTTTCATACTTCGCAGTGAAACCGCCTTACTATCGGTATGCGCTAAAATTTTTAGTTAAAAAAATAGATTAAAACAGTTAAAGAGTTTGACTAAAAGCAATAAAACTCAAAAATCTCTTGAAAAAGCATATGCTTTCTGTTATACTTTCAGTTCCCCTCCCCCTAATATAGCAGTAGGCCTAGTGTCTACTGCGCTTTTATTTTTGAAAACTGAAGGAAATACTGATGAAAAAAGAGATTCATCCTGAGTATGTTGAGTGCACTGTAATGTGTGCGTGTGGAAATAGCTTTGTTACAATTTCTAATAAACAAGAGATGCGTATTGACATATGTAATGCTTGTCACCCATTTTTTACTGGAAGTGAAAAGATAGTTGACGCAGCTGGTAGAGTTGAAAAGTTTAAAAGAAAATACAATCTTAGCTAAATTTAGTTGTAGCACTTCGTGTTATACTTCATTCCTACTCCGATAGGAAATTTAAAAGATATATCTAAAAGGAGCCTTGAGCTCCTTTCTCAAATCCAAACCTTTTTTTGTGAAGATACTAGAGTAACAAAACAGCTTTTAACCCTGCTTGGTAAAGAGTACAATCTTGAATTTAAAGATAAAACATTCATATCTCTTCACTCTTGGAATGAAGATAGGGTAATTGAGTCATTAGATTTAACCATTTTTGAAAAAGAGTGTGCATATTTAAGCGATGCAGGAATGCCCTCCATTAGCGATCCTGGGGCAAAATTAGTAAAATTTTGTCAAGAAAATAGTATCTTGTATGAAGTTTTACCAGGAGCAAATGCTGCTTTACTAGCTTACGCTTCAAGTGGGTTTTTAAATTCAAGATTTATTTTTTATGGATTTTTACCAACAAAAGAGAAAGCTTTACAAAATGAGCTTGAAGAGATTTTATCAAACAAATATCCAACAATCATCTATGAAGCACCACATAGGATTTTAAAAACTTTAACTCTGCTTTCAAATTTAGCACCCTTAAGAGAGGTTTTTTTACTAAAAGAGGCTACAAAAAAGTTTCATAAGCATTTTTTTGGAACTACTTTGGAAGTAAAAAAAGAGTTGGAAAATAGTAATTTAAAGGGTGAATGGGCTCTTGTTATAAAAGAGACTAAAGAAGAATCTAGCACCTCTAACATTAAAGTAGAAGATATAATGGAGCTTAATTTGCCACCAAAAGAGAAGGCAAAACTCCTTTCTAAACTTACAAAAATCCCCACAAAACAGTGGTATAATGAGTTACAAACTACCCCTTTAAAATAGGCTTTATTTAGGTACTTATAAGAGTATATTTAAGAGAATTTTGATAATATCTATACATGATTATTTATGGCAAACAACCTATTTTATATATTATCAAGCATCATCCTTTAGTCTTAGAAAGTATCTATTTGGCCAAAGAGTGCGATAAAAAGCTCTTTTCTACCATTGCAAATACTAAAGTGCCTATTCAAAGATTAGATAGCATGAAAGCGCAAGCTTTAGCTAAAGGCGGAAATCATCAAGGTTTTTTGGCAAAAATATCTAATATAGATACAGTTTTAGTAAAAGAGTTAAAAGAGAAAGAGTCTCTTTTGCTACTTTATGGTTTAACAGATATGGGTAATATTGGAGCTATTTGCAGGAGTGCATATGCTCTTGGGGTTGATGGGATAATTGTATCTAATGTGCAAAATTTAAAATTAGATACCATCATTAGAACTAGCTCTGGTGCTGCGATAGCTCTTCCAATCGCACATGAAGTAAATGCCCAAACAGCGATAAATGAGTTAAGGCAAGCTGGTTTTACCATATATGGAGCTAGTGCAAAAGGACAAAGCGTAAAAGAGGTAAAGTTTTCTAAAAAGAGGGTTTTGCTTTTGGGCAGCGAGGGGGAAGGAATCCCCAATAAAATTTTATCAAAGTGCGATAAAGAGATAGCAATACCTATGGCGAGAGCTTTTGACTCTTTGAATGTGAGCGCAGCTGCTGCTATACTTTGTGATAGGATGAGTGATGGATGAGATAAACAAACTTCAAGAGATAGGACTCAAAGAGATATCGAAAAAAACTCATATTGAAGTAAGAACGCTAGAGTTCATTGTCAATAAAGAGTTTGACAGGCTTGGAAAAATCAATACATTAGGTTTTTTAAAAATTATTTCTAGGGAATATAATGTTGATCTTCAAGATTGGCAAAGTGAATTTGAGGAGTATTTAGAGTCAAAAAAACTAGAAAATCAAGATGATAAAAATAGCAATTTTTTTCTAGTTAATAAGCCAAATAGAGGTTCATTTAAGTGGCCAATAATCATCTTATTGCTCATTTTACTTGGCGGAGGATTTTGGTATTTTGATGGATGGAGTTATGTAAAACCAATTTTTACATCAGATAAGCACCCAAAAGATCCAGTTGTAAAGAGTGTAGCCATAGATGAAGCAAAGCGAAATCTATATAATGAAGAGGAAAATTCAAATACTAATTTTGCGCAAGAAGTTCAAGTAGATGAAGACTCCATCATAGAACATAGTTTTAGTTTAGAAGATGATAAAGCAGTAAATTTTGATGCTAAAAATATAGTAGATGAAGAGTTAGCTAGTGTAGATAGTGATGTGAAAGTGGATGAAGAGCCAAAAGAGGAAGATTTAGCAAAAGAGCCTCAAGAGAGCAGCAAAATTGCGCTAGAGGCAGAGAAAGCCACTATAATTCCAAATGTAAAGTTGTGGGTGGGGGCTATTTTTTTAGAGGATAAAAAAAGAGCCTCATACCTTTCAGATGAAGTGATTGAGTTAGATTTTTCAAAAGATCAATTAATCACTACTGGGCATGGAAACTTTACACTTAAAATTGGAGATATGGAGTATAGTTACGCTAAGGAAGCTCCAAAAAGATTTTACTGGAAGGATGGAGAGTTAAAAGAGATAAGCTATCAAGAATTTTTAGAGTTAAATGGAGGCTCTTCTTGGTAAGATTTTTAATTTTAACCCTTGTTTGTACCATCTCATTTGCTAGTAGTGCAAGGGAGACAGCAGCCCTTTTCATGGGAAAAGAGGCGTATGAATCACAAAGAAATCTTGTTTCAATACTATTTAAAGATGATAGAGATTTTGAAGACTTTGAAGATGGAAGTATAGATTTAGTTAAAGTTCTTGAAACTTTAAAAGATAATGGTTTGTTGCAACTTTTCTTTCCAGAAACCAAATCTATTGAGATAACTTTTAAGGCAAATGAGCGACCACTCCTTTTCCTAAGAGTTATAAATGAGTCTTTGCAAGCCATGGGTTATAACTACTATTTGACAAAATCTATCTCAAAAGATAGTAGTGAGATTTTGTGGAAGATAGGCATTACAACGCAGCATTTAGTAGATCCTATAATCTTTGCAAAGCAAGTTCAAACTAGAGGCGCAAAAGTAGTAAAAATTGAAAGAGAAGATGAGGCTTCTTGGGTTTATAGGATTGATACACATGGTGCAAAGCCTCAAGTATCACAGTTTGAACATGATGTGGATATAGATTTAAATAAACCAATCAAGCCATACTGGATAGATGTTTCAAATGCTTCAGTTATGATCCTTTTGGCTAAACCAGCAGATAGATGGTTTCCGCAAATTGTATTTTTTGATGAAGCTTTGCAGATTATTGAAGATGTTAGAATGGAAGATTTTAAAAGTAGGATTCAGTTAACTATCCCAGAACATGCCCTATTTGCAAAGGTTGAAGATAGGTATAGTTTAGATAATATAAAAAGAGGTTTAACTCTATATTTAAAAAGTCGTTAAGGAGACTTAAAATGTTTGATGAAATTAGGTTCAATACCATATTGCGCCTTCCCAACTATGTTTTTGCAGAGATAAATGAGATAAAACTAAAAGCTAGAAGAGCAGGGGATGACATAATAGATTTTTCTATGGGAAATCCAGATAGCAAAACTCCTGAGCATATCATTGAAAAACTAATTGAAGCAGCTAAAAAAGATAAAAACCATGGCTATTCGGCTAGTCAAGGCATATACAAACTTCGTTTAGCAATTTGCAATTGGTATAAAAGAAAATATGGAGTCACTTTAGATCCAGACAATGAAGCTGTTGTTGCACTTGGAAGCAAAGAGGGTTTTGTCCACTTAGTTCATGCCATCATTAACCCTGGAGATGTTGCCGTAGTGCCTGATCCAGCTTATCCAATCCATACACAAGCTTTCATCATTGCAGGTGGAAATGTTCATAAAATTGGTTTAGATTTTAATGAAGAGTTTGAGTTAGATGAAGAGCTTTTCTTTGAAAGACTTCAAAAAGCTTTTAGAGATTCAGTTCCACGGCCAAAATATGTTGTTGTAAATTTCCCACACAATCCAACAACAGTTACAGTAGAGAAAAGTTTTTACGAAAGACTTGTAAAGATGGCTTATAAAGAGAGATTTTACATCATTAGCGATATCGCATATGCTGATTTAACTTTTGATGGCTATAAAACCCCATCTATTTTTGAAGTAGAAGGCGCAAAAGATGTAGCAGTTGAGAGTTTTACTCTATCTAAAAGTTATAGTATGGCTGGATGGAGAGTTGGTTTTATGTGCGGAAATCCAAAGCTTATAAGTGCTCTTAAAAAGATTAAATCTTGGTTTGATTATGGAATGTACACTCCCATTCAAGTTGGCGCAACAGTAGCACTTGATGGGCCACAAGAGTGCGTGGAAGAGATCATTGGTGTTTATGAAAAAAGACGAAATGTACTAATTGATAGTTTTGCAAATGCTGGCTGGGAGATTAGAAAACCAAAATCTACTATGTTCATTTGGGCAAAGCTTCCAGAGTGTGCACAACATCTTGGAAGTATGGAGTTTTCTAAACAGTTATTAACTAAAGCAAAAGTAGCTGTAAGTCCTGGAAATGGGTTTGGAGAGCATGGCGAGGGTTATGTTAGGATTGCTCTTATTGAAAATGAAAACCGCATAAGACAGGCAGCTAGAAATATAAAAAAATATTTACAAGAGTTGAAGAAAAAATGATTAAAGTAGCAATTTTAGGAGTAGGTACTGTTGGAAGTGCAGTTGCAAATATTTTGCAAAGAAATGCAGATATCATTAAAGCTAGAAGCGGCAAAGAGATAGTTCCAGTAGTGGGCGTGGTAAAAGATTTAAGTAAAAAAAGAGATGTAAATATAGAGTTAACAGATGATTTGGAAGCTGTTTTAAATAAAGATGATATAGATATTTATGTTGAATTAATGGGTGGCGTTGATGAACCTCAC
>JAAYLJ010000225.1 GCA_012521935.1 Campylobacteraceae bacterium
AGTTAAATGAGACTGTTAAAGAGTTAAATGAGCAAATGGAGCACTTGGAGACAAATATAGCTTTTGGTTTTAATGATAAAATTAGCTCAATGTATGTAAGCGTTTCGGAAAAAAGTAGCGGAAAATTAATCCGTAAAATACCGACAGAAGAGGCAATGAAATTGTCTGAACATTTTCAAGAAATCATTGGTGTGATTTTTGATAAAAAGGGTTAACTATGGCAACTGGAGCACTAAGTTCATTAGGGATTGGAAGTAACCTTTTAACATATGATATTATAGATAAGTTAAGAGAAGTTGATAACAATGCAAAGATAAAACCTTTAGATAAAAAGTCTGAAGAGAATTTAACTAAGCAAAAAGATTTAACTGAAATTACGAACTATTTAAACTCCCTCAAAAGTGCTGCTTCTGCACTTTCAAGTGACACTGTTTTTCAAGGAAGAGAAGTCTCAACTACTGGAGAGTCTGCCACTTTAACTGCTGATGCTGGGGTTGCTGTAAGCTCGGTGAGCGTGGATGTTATAAATATTGCTACAAAAGACATCTATCAAACAAACGCACAAAAATCAAGCACTACTAGCCTTGGATTAAGCGCTGGAGAGATTAAATTAAAAATTGGAAGCGGTGAGTATGAAATCAAAGTTACAAGCTCAACTACTCTTACTGATTTAGCTGAAAAGATAAATGATGCAAGTAATGGAAACATTCAGGCTAAAATCTTAAATGTAGGCGGAGAAAATCCATATAGACTCATTATCCAATCAGCTGATACTGGAGAAAAACAAGCTATTAGTTTTGAAGGAGATGAGGATATTTTAAGTGAACTTGGATTAAATGAGCTTGGCGTTGGTGAAGCAAATGAAGGGAATCATTTATCAGTTGCAAGTGATGCGCTATTTAAATATGATGGCGTAACCATGCAAAGAGCTTCAAACACAATAGATGATATAACAGTTGGAATTACACTTAATCTCATAGATGAAGGTAAGAGCAATTTTGATATTAAACAAAATAAAGGCTCTTTATCAGATGAGATGGAGAAATTTGTAGAAGCTTACAATAATCTTATGAATAACCTTAATGTAACTCTAGATTATGATGAGGAGACAGGAAAATCTGGCTCATTGCAAGGAGTTTCAGAGGTAGTTACTATAAGAAGTGACTTAAATAGAGTTTTAACTAGCATGGATATTAAAGGTAGATCTTTAGACTCTTATGGGTTATCTTTACAAGAAGGTGGCCTTTTAAAGTTTAATAAAGCTGATTTAGAGGAAAAACTAGCACAAAATCCACAAGATGTTGAGGATTTTTTTAAAGGAATGTTGACTTTTGATCCTACTAAATACATAGCAAAAAGTGCTATGAGTGCTGGAGAGTTAAACATTGAGAGTAAAGATTTTGAAATTAATGGAGTAGGCATCTCTTTTTCTTCAGACGCTAGTGCATCAGCAGCAGATAATGCTAAAAATTTAAGAGACGCCATAAATAGCGCTGGCATTAAAGGCTTAGTTGCATCTTTAGACACAACAGGAGAGAGGTTAATTCTAACTAGTAATGAGGGGAGTGAAATAAGCATTAAGGGGAATAGTTCAACTTTAAATAAGATTGGACTTAGTGCCACAACCATCAGAAATGATGGAAACCAAAGCGAGGGGGTTTTTGGTAGGCTTGGGAAAGTATTTGATAATCTATTAGGAAATAAGGGTTCATTAACACTACTTGATAATGAACTTACAAACTCTCAAAAAAGGTTAAAACTTGAAAGAGAGAGAAGTGTTGCGCAACTTGATAGTAAATATCAAACCATGATAGCTCAATTTGCAGCGTATGACTCTATAATTGCTGGTTTAAATCAACAATTCTCATCGCTTCAATCTATGATTGACGCTCAAATGAATGCTAAAAAATAAGGACAAAAAATGAAAAATAGTTTTGCATATGCAGCTTATTCACAAAATAATACAGCGATAGAATCACCTGAAAAACTTATTGAAATGTTATATGAGGGTGTTTTAAGATTTAGTGCTCAAGCCATTAAATCAATAGATAGTAATAACTTAGAGAAAAAAACATATTGGATAAATAGAGCCACAGCCATATTTGCAGAGCTTTTAAACTCAATAAACTATTCAGGTGGGGATGTTGCACACTATTTAAGCGGCCTTTACACTAGACAGTTGCAACTATTAGCGCTTGCAAATATAAACAATACAAAAGAGCCACTTGAAGAGGTGATGAAGGTTACTAAAGGCTTACTTGAGGCTTGGCGTGAAACAACAAATCTTTAAAAATAGATGGCTAAATGATTTAAAATTAGCAGTTTTAAATGAAGATTTGAACTCTTTGATAAAGCTAAATAGCTCCTTGCCCAAAGAGTTCAAATCAAGTGAAGAACTACAAGAAGCTCTTGCGTTAACCAAAGAAGCTTTAGAGTTTGTCTCTAAAGCTAAAAATGAGTTAAGCAAAGAGATGTCAAAGCTTAAAAAAATTTCAAACTACCTTTAACCAAAACTTTTTTTAATTAATCTTTCATCAGTTTTAGTAATTAGCGAAACCAAAATGGCTATTAGTATAGAGATTGGCAAAGCTACGACTAATGCATCTAAAAAGATGATTTTTCCACTAAAGAGTGTATCTTTTCCAAAAATTGCTTTGCAAACTCCTAAATGTTTTGCTTCATTAAAATGAGCAAATAAAACCCAAAAACTTGAAGCTAAAAACCCTCCAAGCATTGAACACAAGGCTCCTGCTTTTGTCATTTTTCTCCAAAAAAGCCCTCCAATATAGCTTGGCAAAAAAACTGAAGCGCAAAGCGCAAAAAATATGGTGGTAGATCTTGCGATGATGGCTGGTTGTTTATCGAAAATATATGAAAGAGTTACAGCAAAAATTATCATTAAAACAACTCCAACTCTAGCTACAAAAATACTACTACTTTTTCCAAAAAACTGCTCATAAATATCTCTACTAACAGCTGTTCCCATGGTGTGAAACTGAGAAGATAGCGTACTCATCGCAGCGGAGATAAGAGCAAATAAAAAGATAAATGAGAACCATTTGGGCATAGCTAAATTTATAAAAAGAGGTATTATGCCCTCAATATTGCCTGCACTTTGTAGTGAATTTTTCCCCTCAAAAAGATAAAACCATGAGTTACTTAAAGCTCCCACTATAAAAATAATGCCAGTCATTGCTAAAATAAATATCCCACCTATTAAAACAGCTCTATTTAACTCTTTTTTACTCTTAACTGTCATAAACCTAACAACTAATTGGGGTTGAGCTAAAACTCCAATACCTACACCTAAAACCATAGAAGTTATGACAAAAAGCCATCCTTGCGATAAAAATTCTGGCATCTTATGCCACCCTTTAAAGCCCCAAATGGTTGAGAGCTTCATCATAAAATCTGCGCCCCCAGGAGCTAAAGAGTTAAGTTCTATCTCATTTAATGGAACTACTGTTGTCTCCCACACTTCATCAAGCATTTTTAAAGCCTCATTAATTCCACCAAGGCTCGAAAAAGCAAAAAATATTAAAATCACCATTGCTATAAACATAATAGTGCCTTGCAAAGCATCAGTAAACATAACTCCTTTTAATCCTCCAGCTAAAACATAACCAGTTATGATGATGGAGAAGACTAAAAGAGCTAAATGATAATCTGTATTAAAATATGAAACTATAAACTGCGTTCCACCTATCAAGACTGCTGCTGCGTAAAGAGGCATAAAGGCTAAGATTAAAAGTCCGCCAAATAGTTGAATAAACTTTGAGTCAAATCTTTTACCTAGTAGTTCTGGAAATGTATGAGCGCCAAGTCTAAGTCCCATCTTTCTTGTTGGGTTGCCTAAAAAAACAAAAGCTATGAAGATCCCTAGAAATATATTGAAAAATGTTAACCAAAGCATGGAACCACCAAGCCAAGCTGCCACTCCTCCAAAACCAACTATGGCAGAGGTTGATATGAAAGTTGCGCCATAGCTTAACGCCATGACAAAAGGGTGAGTATCTCTCCCAGCCACCAAGTAGTCGCTATTTGTTTTTGTTTTTTTGTAGCCCAAAAAGCCTAAATATCCCACAATGGCCAAATAAAGAATGATTGCTATATTTTCAATAAGTCCCATTTACAAACCCTCTTCTATTCTATCTCTCTTTTAGCCATTTTTTAAAAAACTTAACAGTTCCATTATCATCTTCTTTATTCCAGTGCAAAAGTCCGTAAACTATGCACAAAAAAGTACTAAATATAGAGAGATAAAAAGCTAACCCTACTCCAAAATCAAACTCACCCATTTTTTTCCTTTTGCAAAAAATCTTTCCATTTTCTCCTAGCTTAAATGAAAACTCTCTTTATTTTC
>JAAYLJ010000226.1 GCA_012521935.1 Campylobacteraceae bacterium
GTACTACTATCTCATTTAAGTGTAAATGTTTTTGATGGAAAAACCATTATCCAATCTTGGGTTTGGATAAAAAGCATTGGTCTTACTTTCTCTTTTAGACTAGATGGACTTGGAATGATATTTTCCTACATAATAGTAGGTATTGGTTTTTTAATCATAGTCTATGCAAGATACTACTTAAGTGCACAAGACTCAATGGGTCGTTTTTACTCATATATACTTCTTTTTATGGGATCTATGGTAGGAATTGTTCTATCAGAAAACATACTTCAATTAGTTGTTTTTTGGGAGTTAACCTCTCTTAGTTCATTTTTATTAATTAGCTTTTGGCAATATAAAAAAGAAGGAAGAGATGGAGCTACTATTGCCTTAGTTGTAACTGGGGCTGGCGGGTTAACTTTAATGGCAGGAATGCTTCTTCTTGGGCACATTGCAGGATCATATGAGCTTAGCGTCATATTAAATAGTAGGGATATTATTATAAATCATCACCTTTTTACACCTACAATTATTTTGATTCTTTTAGGAGTCATGACTAAATCAGCCCAATTTCCTTTTCATTTTTGGCTACCTCATGCAATGGCTGCGCCAACGCCAGTTTCAGCATATCTTCACTCTGCCACTATGGTAAAAGCAGGAGTTTTTTTACTAGCTAGGCTTTTTCCAGTTTTAAGTGCAACTCCTCAGTGGAACTCCATTGTAATTAGTGCTGGACTTGCTACTCTTTTAATTGGAGCTTTCATTGCATTTTTTAAAGATGATTTAAAAGCACTTTTAGCCTACTCAACCGTTAGTCATTTAGGTTTAGTAACCTTTCTTTTTGGGCTCTCAAGTCCACTTGCAGCAGTTGGAGCTATATTTCATATTATGAATCACGCTGCTTTTAAAGCTTCTTCATTTATGGTTGCAGGTATAGTGGATCATGAAGCTGGAACTAGGAGTTTGAAAAAACTTGGAGGCTTGGTTAAACTCATGCCTCATACTGCTACTTTAGCCATGGTTGCAGCTGCTTCTATGGCTGGTGTTCCACTATTTAATGGTTTTTTGAGTAAGGAAATGTTTTTAGAAAGATCACTAATAGATGGCTCTTACTACACGGTTTTAATTCCTATTTTAGCGACAATTGCAGCTACTTTTTCAGTAGCTTACTCATTTAGATTTGTTAAAGATACATTTTTTGGACCAAAAAGCGAAGAGTTACCTAAAAGTCCAAAAGAGCCACCAAAACTTATGAGAATACCGATAGATTTTTTAATTTCAATATGTTTTTTAGTTGGGATTATCCCTACAATTGTCATTGGGCCAACACTTTTTGTATCAGTTCTTGGAATTTTACAAACCACACCTCCTGAGTATAGTTTAAAAATTTGGCATGGGTTTAATCTGCCACTACTTATGAGTGCCATCGCTTTAATTGGCGGGGTTTTAATATATATGAAAAAAGAGTATGTAGATATTATTTACGAAAAGTATTTCATAAATTTAGACGCTAGAAATCCTTACAATCTCATGGTTGAGGGGATGTTTAATTTTGCAAAAAAACTTCACTCTTTTATGCATCAAGGATTGCTTCATCCTTCAATTTATGCTCTTATTTTCATAAGTTTGATTTTGGGAGTTTGCGGATTTACTTATGGTGAAGGAGCTTTGTTTGGAGATAGAGAGTTTTTACCAATTGATGCAATAAGTGTTGTAGTGACTATGGTTTTAATCATTGGCGTGGGAAGCATTATACTTTTACACCACCAAAGATTGCTTGCTTTGATTATAGTTGGAATTGTTGGGTTAGTTGTTGTTTTGGCTTTTGTAAAGCTATCTGCACCAGATTTAGCCCTAACTCAATTAAGCGTTGAAATGGTAACCATAGTTTTAATGCTTTCAGCTCTTTACTATCTACCTGCTTTTACAAGAAGAGAATCCTCCTCATTTAAACTTAAAGCTGATGCCATCATCTCTATTTTAGCTGGAGTTGGAGTGGCTATTTTAGCTCTTAGTGTATATACAAGAGAGTACACAACTATTGCAAAATATTTTATAGAAAACTCAGTTAGTGGTGGCGGGGGAACAAATATTGTAAATGTTATATTAGTTGATTTTAGAGGATTTGATACTTTAGGAGAGATAACTGTTTTAGGCCTTGCAGGCATTGCCATTTTTGCAATGTTAAAAGATTTAAAACTCTACTCTAGGCCAGTAGATCCTAGAGGGTTTCCATGGACGACTGAAAAGCATCCGCCTATTATGCAAATTATCATGAGAGCACTTCTTCCTATGATGCTTTTAGTGGCTGTTTATATATTTTTAAGAGGACACAATCTTCCTGGCGGCGGATTTATAGCAGGACTTGTAGCTTCTGTTGCACTGATAGTTCAATATCTCTCAAATGGACTCTCATGGGCAAGAGAGAGATTAACTGTTGATAAACACTTTTTAGTGGGATCTGGCATATTGATTGCTGGATTAACAGGTGTAGTTTCAATGATAATAGGCTTTCCTTTCTTAACTTCAGTCTTTGCCACTTTAAATCTGCCAATAGTTGGTGAATTTGAGATAGCAAGTGCAGTTGCTTTTGATTTAGGAGTATTTTTAGTTGTAGTAGGAGCTACTGTAATGATTTTAGTTGAACTAAGTAAATTAACTCTAAACTCCCATAAACTAGATAAAGATGAGTGTTGTGAGGAGGATATATGGAGCTGTTAATTGCTATAATAATTGGTGTTTTAATTAGTGGTGGTGTTTTTCTAATACTAAAAGTGCGTACTTTCCCAATAGTCATGGGACTTACTCTTATCTCTTATGCAGTAAATATTTTTCTATTTTCTATGGGAAGAGTAAAAGTAAATCTCCCACCAATCATTACTCAAACCTCAACTGCCTATACTGATCCAATACCTCAAGCACTTGTTTTAACTGCCATAGTTATTGGGTTTGGGATGAGTGCTTTTGTGATTGTACTGGCTTTGCGCTCTTTGCATGAACTTGGAAATGATCATGTAGATGGCAAAGGCATTAAGCAACATTTAGGGGATAAAAAATGAGTCATATATCAATCCTTCCCATAATAATTCCTCTTTTTGGAGCTGTTGCAGTTTTATTTTCTAAAGTTTTAAATAGACAAACTCAAAGAACTCTTTCAATAACTCTTATATTTATTCTTTTAGCAGTTAATGTTATGAACTTGATAAATACAATAAAATTTGGCTATTTTGTCTATCAACTTGGCAACTGGCCAGCGCCATTTGGGATAACTCTTGTTTTAGATAACTTGTCTGCTTCAATGGTTTTTCTAACATCTATTTTAGCTCTTGGTGCTCTTTGGTACTCCATTGCGCGCAATATAGATGGAGCAGGGGAGCATTTTCATGTGCTGTTCCAACTTCAGCTATTTGGGATAAATGGAGCATTTTTAACAGGGGATGTTTTTAACCTTTTTGTATTTTTTGAAGTTTTACTTCTTGCATCATACGCTTTGATTTTGCATGGAAATGGAAAAGAAAGAACAAAATATGGACTTCATTATGTCATTATTAATTTAGTAGGATCGAGTCTATTTTTATTTGGAGTTGGGGCTTTATATGGAGTTTTGGGAACTTTAAATATTGCAGACTTAGCACTTGAAGTAAGTAAACTAGCTCCAGAAAACAATGGAGTAGTTGCAGCTGCTGGGCTTTTACTACTTTTAGTTTTTGGATTAAAAGCTGCAATGTTTCCACTTTATCTTTGGCTACCAGGAGCTTATTCAAAAACATCAGCTCCAGTTGCTGCTCTTTTTGCAATCATGACTAAAGTTGGTATTTATGCCATTATTAGAATTCATGGCACTATTTTTGGACAAGAAGCAGGAATATTAAGCTACTACCACCTCCCGTGGGTGCTTGGTTTTGGACTACTCACTCTTCTTTTAGGAACAGTTGGCGTGATGGCTTCAACAAGGCTAAAAGAGCAGGTTGCATATTTGGTTTTAACATCCATTGCTACTTTATTAATTGCTGTTGGAATTAACAGTGAAGAAGCTTTAAGTGGAGCACTATATTATATGTTTCACTCAACCATAATTGCAGGTGGATTTTTTATTTTTGCAGATACTTTATCTCTTTTAAGAGAAGAGTTTAAAGATAATATCATTAAAACACCTCTATTTAAAAGCATGATATTAAGCGGGAGTTTATATTTTTTATATGCTATTGCCATTGCTGGAATGCCACCTCTTTCAGGATTTTTTGGAAAGTTAATGATTTTATCAGGCGTAATGGAAAAAGGATACGCATGGCTTGTATTTACTATAGTGCTTTTTACTAGCTTATGTATTATTGTTTCGCTTACAAAAAGTGGTTCGCAGATTTTTTATGATAGCGATAAAAGCACAGCTCCACTTAGAAAAAAAATATCTATGAGAATTTTTTATCCAAGTTTTTATTTTTTAGCGCTAAGCTTTATTTTAGTTGTTTTAGCAAATCCTATAAGCAGCTTTACGGACACAACTGCCACAATGATTTTTAATGTAAAAGAGTATATTCAAGCGGTGGAGGTTTTTTAAATGGAAAATAAAAGATCTAGAAGTTGGTTTTCTCGTCCAGTATTATCACTTATATTGTGGGTTTCGTGGCTACTTTTAAATAATACTACCGATCCAGGACATATAGTACTTGGAGCAATCTTAGCTATCTTGATACCATGGTTTACCTCTGATTTTTGGCCTGGAGAGGTGAGAGTTAAAAACTTTAAAGTTTTACTAAAATATAGCTTCATAGTCTTATATGATATTGTTGTTGCAAATATTGTGGTAGCAAAGCAGGTTTTAGGCCCAAATTCAGCCTTAAAACCAGATTTTTTTGAAGTTCCACTAGATATTACTAACCCAATGGGAATTAGCATTTTAGCTAGTACTATTACCTTAACGCCAGGTACAGTTTCAGCTGATTTAAGTCCAGATAAAAAAACTTTAAAAGTTCATGCACTGCATCTTGAAGATGTGCAAGCAGAGATTAAATCTATAAAAGATAGATATGAAGCACCATTAATGGAGGTTTTTGAATAATGTTAAATATAGCACTACCAATAGCATTTATAATGATTTCTATAGCTTTAGTTTTAAACTTATATAGGCTAGTTATGGGGCCAAATACTTTAGATAGAGTTTTAGCACTAGATACTTCTTACATTAATGCTGTTGCTCTTTTAATTATTTTTAGTTTTTATCTTGCTAATCCACTCTATTTTGAAGTAGCACTTTTGATTGCTTTAATGGGGTTTGTAGGTACTGTTGCGCTTAGTAAGTACTTACTTCGTGGAAATATTATAGAGTAGGGGAAA
>JAAYLJ010000227.1 GCA_012521935.1 Campylobacteraceae bacterium
CTAATGCTCTTTTACCTAAAAGCAACTCTCCATCTTCTAATGAATTAAACCTTGCATATGTCAACTCTTTTAAGCTTTTTTTATATTCATCTTTATATAAATCTAACCCAACAAGCGTAAAATTTACCCCATCATTTTGAAGCCTTCTATGAGTAAAAAAGTAGTATCCCCAAACCCTTGGTGTAACACTTTGCACCCCAGGAATATCAGCTAAATCCCAAACCCTATCTACTGGAATATTCTCAAGCCTACCTCCAGAGGTTTTTTGAACTGTAACTTCAGGCATAGTCTCAATGTTTGAAAGAAGCATATTTTTTAATGAGTATGCAGTAAATAGTGAAGAGATAAGAAGGGTTAATGAAAAAATTAGTCCAAAAAACAGTATGCTATTTTTTGTTTTTTTACGCCAAATGGAGTTAAGAGCATAGTTAAAAAGCTTACTATTCATGGGTTTTTACCCTATAAGTAAAAGACTCATTTCCTAGTATGTTTGCTCCTGGAAAGTAAAAGTGACCCCCTAAATAATCACTTATTTCAAAATATCTAAAAAACAAAGTATTGTTTTCTAGTGGATTACCGCCTAATTTAGTCATGCTTCGCAGTGTTAAATTTGGTTTATTTATAAAGTAAGCATACACACCATGGCCTACCATAAATCCTACCCCTACCCCCAAAATTACCAATATTTTGGAAAAAATATTTAAAGCTTTCATCTCATATCAAGATAATTTATAAAATTTTTATCCATCCTATCAAAGCGATATATTTTTTTCCCCTTGTACGCTTCTAAAAACTCTTGCGCATCCTCCTCTTTTGCAAAAGGGATAACATCATCCCCGCCTATGCTCATCATAGTGCTCCCAAACACATAGTAAGCTTCACTAGCATCTATTAACTCTTTTGTTTTAAAATCAGTTAAATATATCTTTTTAACTCCTGCAAAATGCTTTGTTCCATCAGTGAAAAAGAAGTTAAAAGTATATTTAGTTGAACTAACTGGATCAATTGAGCCATCATTGTATTGGATAAAACCAAGCCAATCTTTATGCTCTTTTATTGACACTCGTTTTACAGGGCAGATAAGATCAGATTTTAAATTTAAATCCTCATACTTAAGCCCAAGCAGATTTTGAACCTCCGCTCCAAAAAGCAAACTTGCAAAAAGTGCAAATATCGCAACTATCCTCATACTAAATCTCTCCTTTTAAATATCATGTATCCCAAAACCCCAAATACAAGCCCTAATATAACAGGATAACAAATTGCATAAATTGAAAAAAATGTTTGGCCAAATGTATCAAGTATAAAGTATGCTGCTGGTCCAATGACTGCTAACTGGGGATCAAACACTGAAATTGCCCCAATCCTAAATACTTGCAATGGATTTGCCAAAGCAATTGAATAGATAGTCTCAGCACTTCCAATGCTTCTACTTAGCATTCCAATTAATAGAATGTCTATAAAAGCTAAAAGTGCAAGCCAAACAAAAAAAGCAACCCCAAGAGCTAATTCTTGAGTTTTTACAGCTGATGAGATGAAAAAACTAATTCCTAAAAATTGAATATTTAAAGAAAGAACTAGCGCTACATAGTAAAAAAACAATCCCCAAGGAACATCTGCTCCCCTAAAAACTCCCCAAACTAAAGCAAGCAGTAAGGCGCCAACAATTGGTAAACTTACCGTTATAAATCTACCAATAAATCTACCAAAAAAATAGTCTTTTAGAGCAATTGGAAAAGATAAAAGGTACTCTAAAACATTACTATCCCTATCCCCAGCAATAGTCCTAACTGTTGAAACTAGGATAAAGATTGGTAAAATCACAATTGAAACTTCTATAAAAATAAGAAGTAACCTACTAAGTCCACTAAAGCCTTGAACTCTTGATTCTGTAACTCCAGATATAAAAAAGAGTGCAACAATCCCACCAAAAACTACGCTATATAGTAAAAACCACTTTGATCTAAGTGACTCTTTTATATCAATACTTATCATTAACCATAAATTTTTCATAACGGCTTTCCTAAAACTCTATCTCTAACATAGTTATAATCATAATTCTCTACCCCATCTTGCTTTGTTTCATGGGCAGAAAAACCAAAATCCATTGGAGTAATGGCTCCATGCGTATAGTAAGCTTCTTTAGCATTTAACCACTCATTAGTGTTGACATCTTTAACATAAGTTATAGCTTCATCTTCCCACTCAATGCCCTTTTCATCAAACCATAAAATGGCACACCCAATATCATCCCAGTAAAATCTATCTCCATTGTGTGGATTGATAGTTTGGGCTGCATAGTTTCTAACGCTAATTATCATTTTGCAAAGTTCGCAAATCTCTCTATCGTACTTAATCTCTTTAGGATTAGTGTCTATCTCTCCACTACAAGAGATGAAAGATAGTGAAATCAAAAGAGTTATCAACCACTTATAGATATTCATCTTTTACAACCTTTCCTAAATCCATCTCAACTCTTTTATTAACCAAATCACCAATCTCTTCCAATCTATGGCTTATGAAAATCATTAGTTTATCTTCTTTGTACTTTTGGAGTAGTTCATAAAACTTTTCTCTACCATGAGGATCAAGGTTTGCTGTTGGCTCATCAAAGATAAAGATTTTAGGATCTCTTGCTAAGGCAATAGCTATTAAAAGTTTCTGTTTCATTCCACCAGATAGTTTAAAAAAGAGCTTTTTCATATGTGATTTAATCTCTAAATCCATAAATTCACAAACTTCAATAATCTTTTCTTTACTTGCACCACTTGAAATAGTTGCATATCTAATTAACTCTTGAACGCTTAGTTTTATTGGAGGTGGAAGTTGAGGCACAAAACCAATGTTAGCTAGTGCCACATCTCTTTGTTTAGTAGGATTATAGCCCTCTATTGAAACCTCACCTTTAGTTGGGATATATTCACCCAAAATAGCTCTAACTAAGGTTGTTTTCCCAGCTCCATTTTGCCCCATGACAATGACTCTATCACCAGCTTTCATATTTAAGCTAATATCATCAAGCGATTTTTGAGAACCAAATACTTTTGTCAGATTTTTTACTTCAATCATATAAGCTTCTTTAATTTTGTTTCAAAATTTAGTGCATCAGTATGACATACTTCAACACACCTTCCACAAAGTGTACAATCTCCGCTCATGATGGATATCTCTTTTTTGCCCTGCCTATCTGCATTTTTTTTAGTTATCTCTAAAACATGAGGAACTATGCACACTTGTGTACAGACTTGACAGTGATCACATCTATCATCCCACTTAATTTTTGTAGCTGAACCCCAGCCTATTAAGGCATAAGTTGTTCCTAGGGGACAGACATATCTACACCAAGCTCTTTGTGAGTAAAAAACTTCAACTAAAAACACTGCTAAAACAAATGATAGCGCAACTCCCCATCCATAAATAATTGATCTACTAATTATCCCTACAACATTAAAAACTTCAAAAACTAAATACCCCGAAATAAAGGCAAAAACTAAAAATAGCACCCAGAAAATATACTTAACATTGTGGTTAAAAGGGTGACTTTTTATAATTTTCTTTTTCACTAAAGTTTTATGAAGCTTCTCTCCTATTTCGCCAATTAAACCATAGGGACAAACCCAAGAGCAGTATGCCCTTCCTCCTAAAAGAAGGTAACCTAAGATTATTGTAACTGTTCCAATTATGAGATTGGTAGGAATCTCATGATGAGCAGCAAAGACTTGTAGAGTCATGTATGGATCTATTAGGTGAAATCCTAAAAACCTAGATCCACTTAAAGTTCCCTCTAGCATCTGCAAATCTATATGATACGATAGAAAAAAGAGAAGGTGCACCCCTATAATGGAACACCATCTCCAAAATCTAATGCTTGGTTTTTTCTTGCCATCTTTAGTCACTACAAAAAGAGTTTCCCACAAAGTGGTATTTTCTATAGTGGCCCTAGTATTGTACTTATCCATCATCTACTTCTTTATAAAATTTTTAAAAACTTGAAATTTCTTTTGCTAAGGCTCTTAACTCTTCATCTGTTGAATTATTCAATAAACCAGTCATAAAAGTATTTTCTACTCTATTTTCTCTATAATCTTCAAGCTTTCCTAAAATATACTCTTCACTCTTACCTTGGATTGAAGGAGTCATCATAGTACCAATCTCTCTACCCTCTCCTCCTTTACCATGACAAGCGGAGCATTTTGACGCATAAAGAACACTTGTCTCTTTTTGCGATAGTTCTCTAGCTTGACTTTTAAGTTCATCAAGTTTTTTCTCTTCAGCACTCTTTGCTGGAGCTTTTTGACTAACTTCTGTTGCTTGTCTTTCTTGAGTGCTAGTTGCTTTACTAGAAGTTGAACTTCCTCCTTGCGACATAACATAAAATAGAAGAAGTACAATTACAATTGCACTACCAATTCCAATAATCTTTCCCGCGCTCATCGGCTCTCCCTTATCTCTTGATTAAATTCTGCAATCTCATTAGCTAAAGTTCTTATCTCTTCTTCATCCATCTGCATTACTAAATACTTCATAAGCACATTCACCTCTGTATCATGTCTATAAGCCTCAATCATGTCATAAATTTCATCTGAGGTTTTAGTAAGAAGTGATGGCCCTACTACTCCATTTGCATAATCATCATGACAAGCGGAACATTTAAGCATGTAGTTTTTGCTAAGTCTTTGAGCTAATAACTTTGCATTTAACTCTTCATACTGATTTTTAACGCTCACCATAGCACCAATTTGCCTTGTAACTGGAGTTTCAATTCCATCTGGTGAAACCCTAACTTGCCTTCTTCCTTCAATATCATAGCGCTCAAATGGATTCTCTTTTTCTATGGTAGTTCCACTTTGTGTAACCTTGATTGAAGGCGTCTTTGCGGTTTGTTCTATTTTTTTAGGAGCTTGTTGTTGCTCCTCTTTTTTTTCACAACCTGTTAAAAAGAGAAAAACAGCGCATGCTAAAATAGTAAAATATCTCATCCATACACCTTTTCATAAGTTTCTCGTGGCAAAATAACTATCGCAGCTTCACCACTAGTTGGGCAAACTTCTTCGCAAACTCCGCAGCCAACACAAGCTTCTCTAATTTCTGGATACCATCTTCCATTTTCATCTTGTACCATCCCTATGGCAAGTTCAGGTTCTGGGTATGGGCACATATCCGCACAAAGAGTACAGGGCTTTCCTACATAAGATTCAACCTTTTCAAGAACAGCCGCTTCTCTTTCATTTTTATTAGAGTGAGTTAGCATTGGAGAAATCGCTTCTTTTGTAACACTCTCACCTAGCATTGCCAAACATCTATCAGGCCTTTTAAGAAAAGCGATACCCATATGCACATCTGTTGCATCAGTAACGCCATGATCAAGTGCCCCGCTTGGACAAGCTAACACGCAAGGTAAAAGATCGCAAAGATAGCAACCCCTAGCTCTAGCATCAATATGAGGTGTGCCAACTGAGCTTCCATGGGTAATATCTAAAAGCTCTAAACAGTGGTAAGGGCAAACTTGCACACACTGTCCACACTTTATACATGTAGCTAAAAAACTTAACTCTTTTAACGCTCCAGGAGGACGCAATAGAGTCTCATTTGCATGTAGTTTTGGGGCAATATATGCCCCACCCCCAAATAAAGCACCAAAAAATAGAGCTCCAGCGCCCCATTTTATGGTACTCCTTCGTGATTTATTTACTTGTTTTTGCACCGTATGGCTCCATTAAAGGTTCAAGATCAGTTGCTAAAAGCTCGGGCTCTGAAAAAGGAGCCATTTTTGCTAAAAAATTCAACAAATCAATAACAACTGAACCGTAAAAAAATTTTATACTTGGCTTATAAGACCATAATCTATCGGCATATGAGTAGTGATTAAATGGAATATCTCCTATCCCATCTTTATTTAAATCATACCCTTCATATGTATCCCAATAGTTATTTTTCCATTCATTCATATGTAAATTATTCACACTATCAGCATTTACTACTGGCTCCATATTTCCTTTTATAGTATTGTCTATAAAAATGGAAGCTTCTCTAATCCCTTGAAACTCAAGTCCACTTGAATTATAAAGAATCTTATTTCTTTTGTAAATATTTGGCTGATCTGGCTGAAAAGGAGATTGATCATTAAAGATCCCACGAGCATTGTAAATCATGATGTTATCCTCAATGGTAAAACCAGAGGCATCTTTCATCCCAAGCCCAACTCCAAAAGCACCAATTGAGTTTCTTACTATATTTCCTGTTGCTACTGTACCGCTAGAGTACATAAAAAATATACCAACAGAGTTATATCTAAACTCATTATCCCTAACTAAATTTTTACCCGCATACATAAAATGAAGCGAATATCTTCCATACTCACCATAGTTTCTATCTATCTCATTTCCACTTGAGTACCAAACTACTAAATCTCTTGATTTGTGCAAAGTATTATCTGATACCACATTATCATGGGCATACCAAAGCCTAATTCCATCACCTCTTAAGCCCAAGGCATATGGCTTAGATGTAATGTAATTATTTATAACTTTAGATCTATTTACCTGCTGCAAATCAATCCCAAAAAGGGCATCTTCTATGTGGTTATTCTCTATTGTGATATAATTTGAATCAACTGCAACTATGGCGCTATCTATCTTTTCATGGCTATCGCCAGATCCTCTAATGGTAAGGTTTTTAATCACAACATTGGAGCTTTTAATGCTAATGATACTCCCTTTTTGTTCACCTACTATGTGTGCACTTTGATCTTTTCCATCAATAGTAATTGGCTTAGAAATAGTTATATTGCCATGATACTCTCCAGGCTCAAGTTCAATCACAGCTCCTCTTGGTGCTGCATCTATTGCTTCTTGAAGAGGGTTGGCAAAAAGGAGCACTAGGCTAAAAAACCATATGCTAAGCCATCTTAAAATCATTGAATTATCCTTCTTCTTTCAAAGATTTATTTTTAGAAAAAACAGCTAATAAGCTTAATATGCTAGCAACTACTAAGATGTAAAATCCAGTTGTTGGGTATGAGTGTGTTGTAAATTGAGCAACTTTACCATCTCCAAACACTGTTGGCATAAAAGGCTTAATAGTAAATGCACCCCAATCTTGCATATTGTGTCCATACCAGTAGAGCCACGCAGCATAAATTGCCACAAAACCTACAGGTAAAGCAATAGGAACTACCATTAAAACCCAAGAGAACTTTCCATCCCAGTACATATACCCAATCATTCCAAGAGTCATAAGCAAAAATACATATGGCATTAAAGAAAACTCCAACTCTCCACCATGCTCCATTGGATACATTCCAATAAAGTGGTTAATAGTATTCATCTCATGAACCTCTCCACTAAAACCATCTAAGTGAAAAAAGACTGGTATTCCATCAGGAAAGGCATCTTTTGGGTAGTTTGGGGCTTCAAGTGAAACGCTCCATACTGGTATGCTAGCCATTCCAACTTCACCTCTAGCAGCTAGTAGTTTTTCAAGTGAGCCCTCTGTACCAGCTGGTGCTGTATGGTTCACATGTTGAAATACACTATACGCATCCCAAACCTTATAGGCTAAAGCTGGAATATCTTCAATTTGATGATTAGTTATCTTATCTTTAACCCCATAAAACCCAATGATAGGTATGGTAAAGCTAAATGTAAGTAACAGTAGTGCTAAAAGTGTAAAAACTTGATATTTTTTCATATTTCCCCCAAAAGGTATTTTGAGTTAAAAGCGGGGAAATCCCCGCCTTTTTTAATGTAATCCTGCGTTTTCATCAATCCATTTCATGTATTCGATAATATCATGTACCTCTTCAGGCTTCATGTTTTGATTTGGCATACGCAAGTTAAATGCTTTAATCATAGCATCAATGTATGGGTTATTGTAGTGTTTTTCTGGAGTTAAGATAAACTCATACAAGAATTGCTCTGCGTTTTCATGTCTTAAAAGAGCTCCTGTTAAGTCTGGTCCAGAACTTACTTTTCCAACCACGTGACATCCGCTACATCCGCCTCTATGGAAAGCTTCCTCACCTTTTTCAGCTTGTCTGCTCATTGGTGTAGCTAACTCTCTTGCAAGTTGGTTTTTAGCTCTTAAACCAACGTCAGCTGCTTTAACTAAATATTGCCATACTTGGTTTTCCCAAAGAATAGCTTGGTTTAAATCACCTTTTGCTTTAGCTTCATCAGCTTTCTCTTTAGTCTCTTTGATGTAGCTGTATTGATCTAGTGCATCCTCAACTAAAGCTTTGATAACTGGATAGTTTTGGAAGTTTTTCTCTTTCAAGAAAGCTACCACACTTTGAACAACTGCGTCAGTTGCATCATTTGTAGCAATAGTTTTTGCATACTCTGCTTTTAGCTCATCTTCAGTTAAGTTAGCTATCTCCATAGCTCTATAGTCTGGATAAGATTTTTTAGGATCTTTAACATACAGATATCCCATCATCTCTAAGTGAAGAGCTGAACAAAACTCTGTACAATAGTAAGGGAATACTCCCTCTTGATCCGCTATAAAAGTGACTGAACCTGTTTTACCTGGCTCAACTGAAACGTGTTGATTAAGTCCAGAAATACCAAAAGCGTGAGTCTCATCAACTGCTCTTTCTAAGTTTGTTACATAGAAAGTTACCTCATCACCTAAGTTAACAGTTACGTGCTCTGGGTTAAGGTGACTTCTAACAGCAGTCATATAGACTTTTACTTTATTTCCATTTCTCTCAACTCTCTCTTGTCCTGCTAAAGTTGCACCCTCGTGCTTCTCTCCAGTTCTAGTATTTGTACCCATCTCATATGTTGTGATTGGGTTAATTTTACTTTTATGAATTGAGATAACATCATGAGGCTCACCTAAACCAATTGGTAAGTCATAAA
>JAAYLJ010000228.1 GCA_012521935.1 Campylobacteraceae bacterium
ACTGAAATTTTTCTAAAAAATATTGATTATTTTGAAGTTACTAGGAAAAACTTTGAAAAATAAAAGATTCTTTTCTAAAGATCCAACAACTCTTATCATAGTTTTTGGAGCTATTGGGATTTTAGTGGGCATAGTGGGTTCTTTGGTTTTGCACTACCTTTTTTACCTAAATTTGGGGGAAATTGAACATAAATCTATCTTTACACTTAAGGTTTTACTTTTTTTAATCCCCTCAACTGCCATTAGCTTGCTTTTGCTATTTATATTCTTTTTGCTTGCAATAGTAAAAAAACATACAAACACTCTTTTTAGTACAAATAAACTTTTAGAAAACATTTTTGACTCCATCCCTCAAAGGATTTTTTGGAAAAACTCTAATGGAGAGTACTTGGGAGGAAATAGGCTTTTTCTTCAAGACTTAGGGCTTAAAACTCCAAATGAACTTCTTGGAAAAACAAATAAAGAATTAAATTTTGAACCAAAAGAGTTAAAAAAATTTGAAAAAGAGGATATTGCCATTTTAAAAAAAGGGTGGGAGTTAAAAAAGATTAGAAATAAAAGAGTTATAGATGGAGAGACTTATTCGTTTGAGGGTAGTAAATTACCTTTGAGAGATAAAAAAGGTGAAGTTATTGGGATTGTTGGAGTTTATGAAGATATAACTAAAAATTTAATTCAAGAAGCCTTAGTGGTAAGGCAAGGCAGACTTGCGCAAATGGGAGAGATGCTTAGTATGATAGCTCATCAATGGAGGCAACCTTTAAATGTAATAAGTGCGATAAATAGCGCTATAAGATTAAAAACATTCAAAGACAAAATAGACAAAGAGTATCTTTTAGAAAAACTTAATGAAACAAATGAGCAGGTTAAATACTTATCAAATACCATTGAAGATTTTCGTAGTTTTTTTAAACCAAACATAGAGAAAAAAGAGGTTTTAACTAAAGACATCATTGAGGATACTTTAAAAATAATAAAATCAAGCATAGATAGTAGGGCTATAGATATAGTTTTAAATATTGAAACAGATATGAGCCTATTTACATATAAAAACAGAGTAATTCAAGTACTGCTTACGATAATTAAAAATGCTAAAGAGGCGATTGAGCAAAAAAATATTAAAAATGGAAAAATTATAATTTCTGCAAAAAAGGAGAATGAAAGACTCACAATAGAGGTTTGTGATAATGGAACGGGCATTGAAGATGAAAAACTTGAAAAGATTTTTTTACCCTACTTTACAACAAAACATGAAAGCGTTGGCACTGGCATTGGCCTGTATATGTCAAAAATTATCATTGAAGAGCATTGTGGCGGCAAGCTAACTGCGCATAACAATAGTGATGGAGTTTGTTTTAAAATAACTCTTTAGATTTTGCTTTAAATGTGATAGTATATTTACAATCCAAGGAGGGCAAAATGAATATACCTTTCGTAAAAATAGCTTCTCTTGCCATAAAAGAGCAGCTAAGCTCAAAAAAGCTTTTAAATAAAGAGGAGCTTTATAGTCACTATCCCAAGCTTAAAGATAGTGGTGCAACCTTTGTAACTCTAAACCTTGATGGCGCTCTAAGAGGCTGCATTGGGAGCTTGGTTGCTTATAGGCCTTTGCTAGAAGATTTAATCTCTAATGCCAAAGCTGCTGCTTTTGAAGATCCAAGATTTTACCCTCTTAGTGAAGATGAGTTTAAAAGCATATCCATAGAGGTTTCTTTAATCATGCCTCCAACCCAGGTTAAATACGAGGGAATGGATGAGCTAAAGCGCAAGATTGTCCCTTTTGAAGATGGAGTGATTTTAGAGTTAAACCATAAAAGAGCAACATTTTTACCTCAAGTTTGGGAGCAACTTCCAGAGTTTGAACTATTTTTTGCATCACTTTGTCAAAAAGCAGGCTTAAATGA
>JAAYLJ010000229.1 GCA_012521935.1 Campylobacteraceae bacterium
TTAAGAGCATTTATTAACTCATTTGTATCAGGATGATGCCCAACAATGTTACATCCAGCAATATACATTAACTCAATTTTTGGATAAGTGATTTTATTGCCTTTATAATCAATCTCTTTTCCTGGATTTAAGATAGCTTCGCTAATTCTTGAAGCAGGAAGAGATGTTCCAACTCTATTTCTTCCCTGAGCAAAACCAGAGGGCATTTTAGCGCCAGCTGCTGCTTGTCCACCACCGCTATAATGCATTGAAAATCCAAAACCACCGCCTGGAGTTCCAATTTGTCCTATCATTGCTGCTAAAGTGATAAGTCCCCAGTAAGCTTGCTCTACATACTGCGCTCTTTGCATTGCCCAGTTTCCAGGTAAAAATGTTTTATTTCTTACAAATGTATCTGCTAAAGAATTGATCACATCTTCTGGAACTGCTGATATTTTAGCTGCCCATGCTGGAGTTTTTGGAGTATTGTCAGTTTTTCCAAGTAGGTATGGTAAAAACTTATCAAAACCATCAGTATATTTTTCAACAAAAGCTTTATCATACTGATTTGTTGTATATAGATGGTGCATCATTCCAAGCATCATCGCGACATCTGTATTTGGTCTAATCTTAATCCACTGCGCATCAAACATTTTTGCAGTTTCAGTCATGATTGGGTCAATGCTTATGAATTTGATGTTTGATTTTTTGTACTTAAAGTAGTACTCATCATTTTTTCTATTTGCAACAGCATAATCTATCTTGTTTGTTTTAAATAGATCTGCTCCCCACATTACATAAACTTCACAATTTTCTAAAATTTGCTCATGGGCAGTTTGTAGTGAGTAAACTTCCATATCTCCAACGATACCTGGGTTTGTTGGGCCAGCAGCACCATTACTATACTCACCATAAGTTCCTACCGCACCACCTTTTGCTAAGTTAAAAAACTTTCCACAAAGAGCAGGACAACTATGAACTGTTCCAGGGTGTGACCATCCACTATATGTAGCGTTGTAAATATTCTCTCTTGGAGTAGCTTTAATTTTATCAGCAATCAACTTTGCAGCTTTTTCCCAGCTAACTCTTACAAAAGTATCACTTCCTCTTAGTTTTGCATGATCTTTTTTACCCTCTAGGTAACTTTTTCTAACATATGGATATTTTATTCTTGTGTTAGAGTAAGTTCTATCCATTAATGCTTTTGTGAAAGATCCAGGGTTTTTGTCTGATTCATGAGGAGTGATATCTATCATCTTCCCATCTTGCACATGAGCATAGAAAGCTCCAAAGTGTCCATCGTGTGGGATTTTTTCTACTTTAGAAAAAAGTTCCGTTGCACTTAATGGACTTGTAGCAGTAGCAGCCGCAGCTGAGCCAAGTATTGAGGTTTTAATAAAACCGCGTCTTGATAGACTCATAACACATCCTTTTAATTTAAGATAAAAAGATGTTAAAGAAAAAAAGTAGCAAAAAAATCGAATTTTCATTTAAGAATAATTTTCTTTGTGCCTTTTCAAATTAATTGTAAAAATTAAGAAAAAGGAGAAAATACACTTTTTCAACACTTTTTTTCCATTAATAAAACATCTATTTTTTCTATACTCACTTAAATTTAAAAATATGCTAGGAGTGCGCATGATTAGGAATCTACTACTTACAGCCATAGTTGCAACGGCCATAGTCGCTGGTGAGGTTGCTTATTCTACAAAAGAGAAGAATGTTTACTTAGAAGCAAACTCTGATAGAGTCGTGGGCAAGCTACTGCCTACAAATGCGATTGAGATATTAGAAGAGGTTGGAGATAGAGTTAAGTTTAAGATAGAGGGTTTTCAAAACCCAAAAACTGGAAGCATTATCTACTACACAACTAAAGCTAGGATTTTTTCACTTGCATTTGCAAGAACTGCTGAGCCAGAACTTGAAGTGTTAGATGATAGCTTGGAGGATGGATGGAGAAGGGTTAGCACAATTGCTTATACAACAAAGGGTGATTTTGAGAGCAAGCTTGAGCCAATGATGCAAAGGGCAGGAAAGCTCTACTCTGATAACTGTTCAATGTGCCACACCTTGCATGAAGTGAATCACTATACAGCAAATCAGTGGCCACCAACATTTAAAGGAATGATTGAAAGAACACCTTTGGATAAAGATGATATTTGGCTAGTTACACAATATTTGCAAAAAAATGCAAAAGATATGAAATAAGGAGGAAAAGATGAGTGAAGCTTTGAACCGTAGAGGTTTTTTAAAAATTAGCGCGGCTTTAGCTGCGGTGCCAGTAGTGTCAGAGTTAACTGGAACTTATTTGTTTGCACAAGAAGCTCCAAATTTAATTCAAAATGGTGAAGTTGTAACAGGAACTCACTGGGGAGTTTTAAA
>JAAYLJ010000230.1 GCA_012521935.1 Campylobacteraceae bacterium
AGTTTAAGAAATTTTTAGAGATAGAGAAAGAACTATTTCCTGAATCTGCCGAATATGTCGGCTTTTTATTAAAAACATTCAAAGAGTAGAAAATGAGACTTTTAAGCATATTTTTAACTTTAGGAGTGCTGTTTTTTAGCGGTTGCGCTACAACTAAAGCTTCGTATGATTATGGTGCGTTTAGAGAGCATCATCCAAAATCTATCTTGGTTTTACCGCCAGTTAATAACTCCAATGACATCCTAGCAACGCCAGCAGTTTTTGCTCAGGTGGCACTTCCTTTGGCAGAATCTGGCTACTATGTTTTTCCTGCATCTTTAGTTCAAGAAACTTTTAGACAAAATGGTTTAGAAAACCCAAATGAGATGCACGCTGTCTCATTAGAAAAACTATATGAGATATTTGGCGCGGACGCGGTTTTATACATGAGTGTTGAGCAGTACGGCGCATCTTACATGGTGATAAGTAGCGATGTTGTAGTGAAATTAAAAGGTGAACTTGTAGATTTAAGAAGTGGAAAATCCCTTTGGAGCGGAGAAGCTGCTGCCTCTTCGGCTGAGGGGAAAAACAGTGGTGGCGACCCCATTGGCATGCTAATAAGCGCTCTTATTAACCAAGTACTACACACCATAAATGATGATAGTTTTACCTACGCTGGCATTGCAAACAATAGACTTTTAAGCGCAGGGAGCGATGGAGCCATTTTGTTTGGCCCAAGATCTAAGAACTTTAACAATGAGGGGTTTTAAACTCCTCACCCCTTCTTTTAAGCAGCTCTAAAGGGCTTGCTAAATGATACTTTGTTAAGATATATAATAAAACGCAAGGTTTATCATGATTAAAAATAGAATTTTAGAAAAACTAAAAGTAGATGAATCTCTCGTAGCCATAAGATGGGCTCTCTTTCAAGACTATTTGAAAAAAATTGAGTCAATAAAGGAGTTTAAAGAAGAGGAGTATCAAGATGGTTTTTTAAATGACATTTTTGTCTCTTGTCTTGGGTACAGCTTAAAAACTACAAACCCAAATGATTTTAACCTTGAAAGAGAAAAGAAAAATGAAACAGACGCTAAAAAAGCTGATGGAGTCATATATCTTGATGGTGAAGTAGCAGGAGTTATTGAACTCAAAGATCAAAAAACAAAAAACCTTGACAAAACCCAACAACAAGCCTTTTACTACCTCTCTCAGCACTCAAAAGCTAGATATGTCATCATCTCTAATTTTGATGAGCTTAGACTTTACATAGACAAATCAACCGCTTATGAAAGGTTTTATCTTTTCGAGCTTAACTATGAAGAGTTTAAAAAACTACACACTCTACTCTCATTTGAAAGCTTGCAGTGTGGGCTTACGCTTGATTTGTGGGAGAAATCAAACAGTTTTGAGCAAGCCATCTCAAAAGAGCTTTACAAAGATTTTGCAAACTTTAGACTAGAGCTTTTTGAAAACATTTCTAAAAACAATGAGACAAATGAAGTTTTAACGCCTTCAACACTCTTAAGGCTCACTCAAAAACTATGCGACCGCATCATCTTCATGCTCTTTGCTGAAGATAGAGGGCTTTTGAAATCAAACCTTATAAAAGAGATAAGACAAAGACATGAAGAAGACATATTTGGAAACTCGCTGTATAAGTACTACAAAATCTACTTTGAAGCCATAAATCAAGGAAATGAAAAGCTAAATATCCCAAAATACAATGGCGGACTGTTTTTAACTGATGATG
>JAAYLJ010000029.1 GCA_012521935.1 Campylobacteraceae bacterium
GCTAAAAGGTTAACCGAATCTGTTGGTGGGGCTAGGATTTACTTAAAAAGAGAAGATTTAAATCATACTGGAGCTCATAAATTAAACCACTGCATGGGAGAGGCTCTTTTAGCTAAGTATTTAGGTAAAAAGAAGCTAATAGCTGAAACAGGAGCTGGGCAACATGGAGTTGCATTAGCTACTGCGGCGGCTTATTTTGGATTAGAGTGTGAGATACATATGGGTGAGGTGGATATAAAAAAAGAGTATCCAAATGTAGTTAGAATGGAGATTTTAGGAGCTAAAGTCATACCTGTATCTTTTGGACAAAAAACCCTTAAAGAGGCGGTTGATTCAGCTTTTGAAGCATACTTAAAAGATCCAATAAATTCAATTTACGCCATAGGCTCAGTAGTTGGTCCTCATCCATTTCCAAAAATGGTAAGAGATTTTCAAAGTGTTGTAGGGATTGAAGCTAGAGAACAGTTTTTAGAAATGACAGGGAATTTGCCTGATAATTTAGTAGCTTGTGTTGGTGGCGGAAGTAATGCAATGGGGCTTTTTAGCGCTTTCATTGAAGATCCTTGTGAAATTTACGCAGTTGAGCCAATGGGAAAGGGTACTAAGCTAGGAGAACATGCTGCAAGCTTAAAGTATGGAAGTGAGGGGATATTGCATGGATTTAACTCTATTATGTTAAAAGACAAGAGTGGTGAGCCAGCTTCTGTTTACTCCATTGCTAGCGGACTTGATTATCCATCAGTTGGGCCAGAACATGCCTATTTAAGCACTATTGGAAGAACAAATATTGCTCATGCAAATGATGAAGAGACTATAAAAGCTTTCTATGAACTCTCAAGGCTTGAGGGGATTATTCCAGCACTTGAGAGTGCGCACGCGGTTGCTTTTGCAATGAAGCTTGCTAAGAAAAAACCTTATGAGTCAATTTTGGTAAATTTAAGTGGAAGAGGCGATAAAGATATAGATTTTGTAGTAAAACAGTACCCGCCAAAAGATTTTCACTAAGAGGAAGATAACCTCATTTTGGATAAACTTTTAGCTTTATAATTAGGTGTTTAAATGGATTTAGTAAAAATTTTAGAGTCAAAAAGAAGATTGAATAAAGAAGAGGGTGAGGCTTTATATGAGTTAGATCTATATACTTTGGGTAAGTTTGCTACAGAAAAAAGAGTAGAACGCTTTGGCAAGAAAACATTTTTCAATAGCAATAGACATATAAATCCAACAAATATATGTGCTGATGTTTGTAAATTTTGTGCATTTAGTGCAAATCGTAAAAACCCAAACCCATATAAAATGAGCCATGAAGAGATTTTAAAAAATGTAGATGAAGCAGTAGAGCTAGGCGCAAAAGAGATACATATAGTCTCAGCTCACCACCCTGATGCTGGGATGAGTTGGTACATGGATATATTTGAACTTATCAAAAAGAAATACCCATTTTTGCATGTAAAGGCACTTACTGCAGCTGAGGTTGACTATCTTTCAAGAAGATATGGACATAGTTATGAAGAGATTTTAAACATCATGAAGCAAAAGGGTGTTGATTCAATGCCTGGAGGCGGAGCTGAAATTTTTGATGAAAAGATAAGAAGCAGAGTTTGCAAAGATAAGGTAAGTTCAAATAATTGGCTTAAAATCCATGAAAAGTGGCATAATCTTGGCTTTAAATCAAATGCTACAATGCTTTTTGGACATATTGAAGATAGGGCTCACCGAATTGATCACATGATAAGATTAAGAGATCTTCAAGATAAAACTGGTGGTTTTAATGCCTTCATTCCACTTGTTTATCAAAGAGAAAACAACTATTTAAATGTGAAAGAGTTTTTAGGCTCTCAAGAGATTTTAAGAACAATAGCAATTAGCCGTTTAATGTTAGACAATATCCCGCACATAAAAGCTTACTGGGCCACTTCAACCATAAACCTAGCCTTAGTTGCACAAGAGTTTGGCGCAGATGATTTGGATGGAACTATCCAAAAAGAGTCTATTCAATCAGCTGCTGGAGCAAAAAGCTCACAAGGGATGAAGTTTAAAGATTTTATAGATTTAATAACTACAAGTGGTTTTATCCCAGTAGAGCGAGATAGTCTTTATAATGAGTTGAAAAGTTACTAAAAAGGAGAAAAGGTGAGCATATTTCATCTAAAAACTCATAAAACTTCAGTTAAAACTGAATTTTTGGCAGGTTTTACAACCTTCCTTACCATAATGTATATAGTGCCTGTAAATGCCATCATTATGAGCAATGCTGGAATGCCAATGGATGCACTAATTACTGCTACGGCTCTTATTACAATTTTTTCAACCATACTAAATGGGCTTTGGGCAAACACTCCAATAGCCATGAGTGTTGGAATGGGTCTTAATGCTTACTTTACTTTTGGACTTGTAATTGGGATGAAAATCCCTTGGCAGACTGCCTTGGGCGTTGTTTTTATATCTGGAGTTATATTTTTAATCCTCTCTTTTACAAAATTTAGAGTTTGGATACTAAAGAGTGTACCAATTGACTTAAGAAGAGCAATAAGCGCTGGAATTGGCGCTTTTATAGCTTTTGTTGGCTTAAAAGAGATGGGCATAGTAGTTTCAAATGAAGCAGTTTTAGTAGGACTTGGAAATTTTAAAAATAGCGAAGTTTTACTTGGTGCATTAGGAATTATCTTTGTTTTAGCATTTCAAGCATGGAGGGTTAAGGGAGCTTTTATACTAGCAGTTTTAAGTACATCCATAGTGGCTTGGGTAGTTGGCCTCTCTCCATTTCCAACTAAGTTTTTCTCACTTCCAGCTTCTATCTCCCCAATACTATTTGAACTTGATATTGCCTCAGCGCTGACCTTATCGTTAATTCCTGTTATTATTACTTTTTTAATTACGGATATGTTTGACTCACTTGGAACTTTAGCTGGAGTTGGATATAGGGCGGGGATTTTTCAAGATGATGGGGTAGAGTTGCAAAGAACTCTTGAAGCTGACGCTGCGGCAACTGTTGCTGGCTCTTTAGTTGGAGTGTCAACTGTTACAAGTTTTGCTGAAAGTGCTAGTGGAGTAGAAGAGGGCGGAAGAACTGGATTAACTGCTATTTTTACTGGGATCTTTTTCATTTTAACAATTTTTATGCTGCCACTTTTTAAGTCCATCCCCCCAAATGCGATTTACCCAGTATTAGTATCTGTTGGGATATTGATGTTTAGTGAACTTGCAAATATAAACTTTAAAGATTTAGCCATTTCAAGCGCTAGTTTTTTGATAGTAATGATGATGCCACTTACTTACTCAATTACAAATGGATTAGCTTTTGGTTTCATCGCTTATTTGGTAGTAAAACTTTTAAAAAGAGAGTTTGAAGATGTAAACATTGGCATCATTGCATTAGCTGGCATTAGCTTGTTGGTATTTTTATTTCATTAATGGAGAAGAGTGTTGCAATATTATAGTTTTGAAGAGTTTTATAGCGATATAAAGGATTTTTCTAAAAAAATTAAAGAGTCTTATGAGCCTGATGCCATAGTAGCTATTGCAAGAGGCGGGATGACTTTTGGGCATTTTTTAGCTGAGTCTTACAAAATGAGAGAACTCTACTCATTAAACTCAGTTCATTATGATGAGACTACAAAACTCTCAACTGTTAATGTTTATAATATCCCAGATTTAAGTAACTTAAAAAGCATTTTAATAGCCGAGGATATTATAGATAGTGGAAAAAGCATGGTTGAGATTTTAAGAGTTTTAAGAGAAAAATTCCCACACTTAAAGATAAAAGTTGCAGCCCTTTTTTATAAAGAAAAAGCTATTTATAAGCCAGATTTTTATCAACATATTGCTAAAACATGGATAGACTTTTTTTGGGATTTTGAAAACAGCAATCCAAAAAGATTATGAAAAAACTTGAGCTTTACATCATTTATGGGTGTACGATTTTAACCATTTGTACACTCTACGCTGCTCAGCCAATACAGCCTCTATTTGAGAGTCAATATGAACTTAGCAAGTTTCAAGCTGCTATTTTCACAACAGCAATTATGCTTCCACTTGGCATTGCTCCAATTGCTTATGGATACATACTTGAAACTTTTTCAGCTAAGAAGATGCTTCAAGTTGCTCTTTTTGCTTTAGGTGTGCTTGAGGTTTGGTTTGCGGTAAGTGATAAGTATGTCATTTTATTAAATATTAGAGCACTTCAAGGGCTTTTAATCCCTGCCATTTTAACTTCACTCATGAGTTATATTTCAGCAAGAAGTGATGAGAGATTTATCCAGCAAGCCATTGGAACATACATTGGCATCACCATTGTAGGCGGTTTTGCTGGAAGATTTTTCTCTGGACTTTTTAGTGATATTTTTGGATGGAGATTTTTCTTTATGCTCCTTGGAGTGCTTTTACTAATTTTTTCTTATCTTTTGAAAAATTTAAAAAGTGATGCTAAACCAAACTTTGCAAAGCCAAATAGAAGTGATGTTTTAAAAGTTATGAAACATCCATTAAATATGAGAATTTATGCTGCTATGTTTGGAATATTTTTTGTTTTTCAAGCTCTGCTTAATTTTATCCCATTTGAATTAAGAAATTTAGGAGAGGGATTTGAGGGAACTAAAACAGGGTTTATATATGCTGGATATGCTGTTGGGCTTTTAGTTTCATTAAATGCTTCAAAGATAATAAATCTTGCCAAATCCCCAGCAAAAGCGACATTTATTGGCTCAATTATATATTTAATATCTATCCAATTTTTCCATATCCAAAGTTATAAAGCGATGTTTTTAACAATGTTTTTGTTTTGTTTGGGAATGTTTATTGTGCACTCTATCTCATCAGGGTACATTAATGCCATCGCTTCAAGCCGTAAAGGGATAGCAAATGGGCTTTATATTTCATTTTACTATGCTGGTGGAACTGTTGGAACATTTTTACCTGGTTTTTTATATGAGAGTGCGGGATGGCACTGGTTTTTATATCTTTTAACTCTAATTGCGACTATTAGCGCAGGACTACTTTTCTCATTAAGACAAAGCGAGAAAAGACTTAGTTAAGATTAAAAAATAGTGATGCAATTGAGAAGTAGATAACTACCCCACTTATATCAGCAATGGAAGTGATAAGTGGCGCACTAGCCGTTGCAGGGTCAAGTTTTAATTTTGTAAATATAAATGGAAGCAGTAAGCCTATCAAGCTTCCAGTTAAAA
>JAAYLJ010000231.1 GCA_012521935.1 Campylobacteraceae bacterium
AAGTAGATAACTACCCCACTTATATCAGCAATGGAAGTGATAAGTGGCGCACTAGCCGTTGCAGGGTCAAGTTTTAATTTTGTAAATATAAATGGAAGCAGTAAGCCTATCAAGCTTCCAGTTAAAACTATGATAACCATTGTTAATGAGACAACTACTATTAACTCTGGCGCTCTAAAACTAGCTACAAGCGCAACCGCCAAAGCCATAGTAAAGCCAAGTAGAAGTGAAACTAAAACCTCTCTTCCAATTAATTTGTACCAATCAGTTATCTTAACATCCCCAACAGCTAAAGATCTAATCATTAAAGTAGCTGATTGTGAGCCTGCATTTCCACCACTATCAATCAAAAGTGGTAAGAAAAAGACAAGCGGAACTACAGCTGCTATTAAATCTTCAAAGCTAGCTAGGGCAGCTCCTGAGAATACATTCATGAAAACAAGGGCAACTAGCCAAACTATACGATTTTTATATAAGCTAAAAACTCTAGCTTTTAATGGGTTAGAGATGGCTTCTTGAAAAGATCCAAATTTATGGAAATCCTCAGTTGATTCTTCATGGGCAACATCCATGATGTCATCAATTGAAACAATTCCTACCAAAACTCCATCATCATTTAAAACTGGAAGTGCGACTCTATCATAATCTCTAAAGGTTTTAATGGCGCTTTCTTGATCATCAAGTGCATTTAAAAATATAAACTTATAATCAAGTAACTCTTCAACTTTTTGTTCAGGTGAAGCTAAAATTAACTCTTTTATTCTAACATCATCAATTAGCTTTTGTTCATCATCAACAATATAGATGACATTTAATGTTTCAGAATCTTTCCCAAATTTTCTAATGTGCGCAAAAGCTTGTTCAACGCTATTGTATGGCTTTATAGCGATATATTCAGGAGTCATCAAACGCCCGATACTATTTTCTGGATAACCTAAAAGCTTTATAGCAATACTTTTTTCTTCAGGTGAGAGAGTTTGGATTAATCTACTTGCAATCTCTTTTGGCAACTCTTCAAAAAAAGCAGTTCTATCATCTGGCTCAAGTTCATTTAATAAAGATGAAACTCTCTTGCTATCAGGGGCTAAATCTTTAATAATTTGTTCTTGCTTTTCATATGAAAGAAGGCTAAAAACATCTGTTGTTTGTTTTTTGTCTAAGAGCCTAAATATAATGATTTCACTATTTAAAGAGACCTCTTCTATAATGGATGCAAGCTCTACTAAATCATAATTTAAAAGGATTGATTTTAACTTTCTCCACTCTTTATTTTCTATTAAATCCTCAATCTCTTCTATGTAGTGAGACATTTTAACTCCTAAATTTAGCGGTGCGCAAATGCTAGCTTTAAACCAAGAGCTACAAAGACTGTAGCTGCTAAAGTATTGATAGTTTTTGAAATTTGAGGGCGCTTCATTAAAGTTGCACTTGCACGGTTTGCCAAAATACCAAAAAATGAAAAGATTGTCAAAGTAACAATCATAAAAATAATCCCAAGTTGCACCATTTGTAAAGGGATGTTTCCTAAATTAGGATTTACAAATTGAGGTAAAAACGCTAAGAAAAAAAGAGCTACTTTTGGGTTTAAAACATTCATAAAAAACCCTTTAATGTAGAGCTTTTTATAGCTCTCAGGTGGCTTTGATGAAGTATCAAACCTAACTAAAGTATCTCTATGTTTAAAAGCTTGATAAGCTAGATAAAAAAGATAAATCGCTCCAGCAAACTTTAAAATATTAAAAGCAAGCGCTGAGGTTTTAAAAATGACTGAAACCCCTAGAGCTGCCGCGAATGTATGAATGATAACCCCAGTAGTTAGGCCAAAAGTAGTTACAATGGCTGATTTTGCATCTCTAATGATGCCTAAAGTTACTACATATATAATGTCAGGCCCTGGGCTTATAGCTAGTAAAGAAGAAGCACCTACAAACAGTAGTAAGGTGTGCAATTCAATCATTATAAGCTTTCATTTAAAACTTCATATA
>JAAYLJ010000232.1 GCA_012521935.1 Campylobacteraceae bacterium
CAGTAGAAGAGTTAATAGCTAAGGTTTCTCCAAAAGAGATAGATGAAGAGGTTGAAAACTTTTAAACACTAGCAATAGAAATTTTATCTCTCCCGCTATTTTTAGCTTCATATAAAGCAGCATCTGCATTTTTTAAAAGTTTTATAAAATCTTTTTCATCATTTGGGATTAATGAAGCTATGCCATAACTTAAGGTTATATATTTTGAAACCAATGATTTTTTATGCAATATCTTCAAATCCCTCACATTGTTTTTCATTTTTAAAGCTACTATTTCGGCCTCTTTTGCCGTAGTAAAAGGAAGAAGTACTATAAACTCTTCTCCTCCATATCTTGCCACAAGATCATGAGGACGGTAGAGTGAGTTTTTTAGGGTTTGCGCTATAGTTTTTAAAGCCTCATCTCCTGCTTGATGCCCATAAAAATCATTATAGTCTTTAAAAAAATCTATATCGCAAAAAATAATCGATAAGCTAATTTTATCTCTAAAAGAGTTTTTGAACTCTTTTTTATACATAACATCAAAAAATCTTCTATTTGCTATATTTGCTAATTCATCAATGTAAACAAGCGATTCTAATCTAATTTTCTCTCTTAATTGTAACTCATATTGAAGCTTTGCAAGAACTTTTCTTTTTTCATGAGATTTAAAAAGAAGATATGCGCCAATTATAGAAATGATAAAAAATAGAGTAAAGACAGTTTGATTTTTTCTATCTAAATCTAAAAATAGATCATCCAAAGAGCTAAAAGCTCCTATTGTAAAACCGCCATTTAAGTTGATTTGAGGGATAGTAATATTTAAAAAACCAACAAGAGCATCTTTTTGATAAATATCTAATTTTTCTAAAAATATACTAGAATCTTTTAGACTATTGGCATGTTTTTTGTAAAAGGCTTGATATAGAGTTAAAATCTTTTCGGTATTTCCATTTTTAGGAGAGGTAAGAATAGAAGTAAAGCCACTTGGACTTACTAAAAATGCATTTGTTTTATCAGAACAAAATAGAAAATCAAAACATTTTATAAAATTATCTTGATTAAAGTTTGCAATGACAAATAGATCATTTTTTGCCTCTAGCTTATATATTAAGTTTAATGGATATTTATCGTTTATATCATTGTAAGATGATTTAAAAAAAAGTTTGATTTTAAGAAATTCTCACTTTTAAAAAGAGAACTATCTGGCGGCAAAATTCCATCTTTTTTACTGCTATATAAAATATTGCCACTTTTTTGAGCGATACTTAAGTGATTTAAAAAAGGCAAAAGTTTATTAATGTGGTGAAGATACTTATTGATATTCTCTTTATCAAGATGCAAAATTTGACTATCCACATCTTTTAATGCACAAGAGGTTAGCTCAATACGATCTAAAAAAGCGCTATGTGCAATCTCTAAGTTTTGCCCTAGCTGCTCTTTTTTAGTCTCCAAAAAAGCTTTCTTTTCAAAGTAAAAATTTAAAACCAATACTGATAAGACAGATACTGTAACAATGAAATAGATAATCCACTCGGAAGTAAAACTACCTTTTTCTACCTTGCTAATTTTTTTATCATCCAAAGCAAGCTCCCACTTGTAAGCTAATAGCAAATAGCTGAAAAAAATAGCCTATGGTTTTACATAGGCTACGCACTAAACTAGTTTAATTTATCATAAGCTTTACACCCACCTTCAAATCCAAGTTCACACGCTTTTTTATAGTAAAATGAAGCTTTTTTTATATCCAATAAAATACCCTCTCCATTTTCAAACATTGAACCTAAGTTAAAACAACCCGCTTTATTTCCCA
>JAAYLJ010000233.1 GCA_012521935.1 Campylobacteraceae bacterium
AGAGGTGTTGCTAAGCTTTTTCCAATGCTCTATCTCTTTTTTATTTTCAAACTTAACAGTTAAAAATTTGATTATATCTTCATTGAATCTAATGAGTCTTTCGATTTCAAAAATCGAAGTTGAAGGGGCTTGAAAGTAAAACACAAAATATGTTCCTCTTTCATATTTTTTAACTTCATAAGCAAGTTTTCTTGCTCCCATTTCAACCATGGTTGCAATAACTGCTCCATTTTTTTCTAGCACTTCTTTCATAAGTGCAACTTTTTGTCCTGTTTCTTCCTCTGTTAAAGTAGGTTTGAAAACAAGCAACAATTCGTAATGTTTCATCTTCTCTCCTTATGGATTTAGCCCAAAAATGAGCAAGGATTTCTCTTTTTTAAAGAGTAAGGGCGGATTATATCTTAGATTTGCTTAATTTTCTATCAGCTTGCTTATCTTTAACAAAGTTGAGATTAGCAAAGCAGGCTTATCTTCTTTTGAGTTACTTTTTAAAGCGTGTTCAGTTTGAGCTAATAAAGATAGAATTTTAGTGTAATTTTCTATTTTTAAGCTCATGCTCTCTTTAGCTTTTTTATCTGCAATAAATGAGGGCATAGCGTAACCAACTATCTCTTTAGGATCGCATCTTCCGTGAAGTTTAATGTAAGCATGAAAATTAAATAGCATAAAAAGATGATTTTGAATCATATTTATGAGTCTAATCTCATCAACTTCTCCAGCTTCTAAAATATTTTTAATAGAAAGCGCGGAGATTTTCCCCTTTAGTAAATTCTCTATAAACTCTTCTAGCTCCACCTCTCCCATTCCGTAAATAAGAGCATCTATATCTTTAGTTGTTACCTCTTTATCCAAAAGAGCTAATTTTTCAAGCTCGCTTATTGAAAGAGGAAGATTTTCATTATGGGTGGCATATAGGTGCGAAAGCGCGTATTTGGAGATATTTATCTTTAACTCTTTAGCATAAAAACTTAAGTATGAGATGGCCTCAGGTGCTAGCAGTTTGAAAAACCTTACATTAGTAGCCCCACCTTTTTTATTAAACAAATTTGCAAAGCTTTTTGTCTTGCTATCATCTGCATTTAAGCTTATCAGTAAGTAGTTTTGATCACTATTCATAGTTAAAGATATAAGTTTTTCTATCTGCTCTTTATTTAAAACCTTATCGCTTTTAATGTGCAAAAAGTTTTTATCTCCAAATAAAGATGATTGTAAGAGGTGATTTTTTGCTAAGTTAAAATCATACTCATCAAAATAGAAAATCAAACCATCACTTTGAGTAAAAGCCCAACTCTTCATCACTTCTTTTGCATAATGTTCTATTTGAAAGTCGCATACTCCATAAAGAAGAAGTGCTCTTGGAAGAGTATTTGCTCTAAAAAGGTTTAAAAACTCTCTTTTATACATTAGTTTAAAACCTCTACAACTCTTCCATATATTTTAGCCATAGCAATATCCACACTAACAATCTTAACTAACACTCTTTTTAATAAAGGGGCATTCTCATTTAGTAAAAATATCCTTGCACCCTTAATCTCATCATCTAGCCTTGCAATCCCATTTCTCCCACTATCAGTCACTATGGACTTAAAACTTTTGCCAATCTCTCCATTAGCCCATCTTGCGAATTTTCTATCCATAAACTCCCAAGCAACTTTGTCTGCTTCTCTTTCAAGTTTGCTTAAATCTTCACAAAGTTTTTCAATATCTTGTAGCAAAAATCTTGTTAGTTTTTCATCTTTTTTTGCTTTTAAAAGTCTATGAAGCAAAAGATCACTATATCGTCTAATTGGTGAAGTAAAATGAGAGTAAGTTTTAAATCCAAGCCCAAAATGTCCCTTAGAATACTCCCCATAAAGTGCTCTTTTTTGGCTTTTAATGATGAGCTTATCTACATCTTCTCTTATGTTTAAACTATCTGCTTCATCTTGAATAGAGGTAATTAACTCATTCAAATCTGGAGAAAAATTCTTTTTGATCCCAATTAATGAGAGTTCATTTAATAAATTTATTATCTTTTCAAATGAAGGGGCTTCATGGTTTCTAAAGATTCCTTTTTTTAACTCTTTTGCAGCGCAGATGTTTGCTAAGAGCATGCAATCTTCAATCAAAGAGTGAGATGAAGTCTCTTTTTCAATTCTTGTTGAAGTAAGCAAAGAGTTTTCATCTAGTTTCATCCTAACATCAACTGAGTAAAACTCAAAACCCTCTAAAAGTCTCTTTTTTCTAACTCTTTTTATCGTTTTGTTTAAAGGGAGTAACCAATTTAAAACTGTTTCATCTTCGCTGTTTTTAGCACTTAATCCTTCAAGGTAAGCATCAATTTCATCATAATTAAACCTTTTAAAAGATTTAATTATCACCTCTTTTAAGTCACTTTTTTCTACCTCAAGAGTTTTTGGATCTATTTTTATAATAAAGCAAAAACTTAACCTATCTTCATTTGGTTTTAGTGAGCAGATATTTTCACTAAGAGATCTTGGAAGCATTGGAATGGATTTGTGTGGAAAATAGATGGAAAAACCCCTCTCTTTTGCCTCTTTATCAACTTGTCCATAAGGATAAACATATTCGCTAACATCAGCGATAGCGACATATAAGGTGAAGTTTTCTTTATCAAAATAGATGGCATCATCAAAATCTTTTGCATCAATAGGATCAATAGTGCAAAATGGCAAATGTCTTAAATCTAGCCTATCTGGATATAAAGATTTATCAACTAAATCCCCATGAGATAGGGCTTCTTGCTCTGCAATTTTACTAAAAAATTCATTTTTATTGTAGTGGAGTAGGGCTATTTTTTCATCAACTAAAGGATCTTCAAGTGAGCCTAAAACTTCTACAATTTGCCCAATGTTATTATCTACTAATAAAACTGCATGTTTTGGCAAATCTTTCAGAGCTTTTTGGGAGATTGGTAATATTTGAGCTAAGCCACTTCTTAAGTTTATGCCAACAAATCTTTTATCAACTTTTTTTATGTAAACAATAGAGCTCTCATGAGCTGCTTTTAAAGTTGCAACTACCCTTCCTTTAGCCCTAAAACCTCTTGCTTTATCTCTTTTAACTAGAACAAAATCGCCCCTACTAGCTCCATTTAAATCACTTTGTTCTATTAGAATATCTTTAGATTTATAGCTTGGATCAAAGACTTCCAAAAAGCCAGTTCCTCTTGAGGAGACATC
>JAAYLJ010000234.1 GCA_012521935.1 Campylobacteraceae bacterium
AATCTAGCAAGCTCTTTTTGAAAGATTTTAAAGAGGCTGCTGATGGACTTATGGAAATTTTGCCAATAGAAAAAATGTGTAAAGAGAGTTGGCTGGTAGTTGCCATCTCCAAAGAGGCCATAAAACTAGCAGAGTTAATCTGCTCAAAAATAAAGATTGGGTATGATATTCTTTTTTGCGAAACAATATTTGCACCTAATAATAGCTCTTTGCCAATAGCTAAAGTTAGTGAAACAGAAGAGATTGTAATCCACGATGAGCTAATAAATGCTTTTTTAATAAATTTAGATTATGTTTATGGCGAGGCTAAAAGAAAGTATGAAGAGAAGATTTTACCGCAAGTTTACAAATATAGAAAAGGAGAGTTAATCAGTTCATTAAAGGGCAAAAATGTCCTTTTAGTTGATGTGGGATGTGAGAGTGGCCTTACAGTTTTAACTGGGATAAAATCAGCTTTAAATGCAGGCGCAAAGTCTGTCTCATTTGCTACGCCAGTCATTGCATCAAATGTTTTTATATCTTTAGATTTAATAGTTGATGAGATATATACGATAAATAGGGTTCAAAATTTTATAAACACTACATATTATTATCAAAATTTTGAAGAGTTAAAATATGAGGAAATAAAGGCTATTTTAGATAATAGCTCATTTTATATACCATTTAAAAAAATAGAAGAGGTGAAACTATGCAGTACTCCATAGAGGTGAATAATCAAGTTGAAATTTATGATATAGGCAAGGTGGCAAGGCACGCATCAGGTGCAACCATGCTAAAAGTAAAAGATACAGTTATCCTAGCAACAATAGCTAGAGAAGATAGGCAAGTTGAAGAGGATTTTTTACCATTAACTGTCCAATACATTGAAAAAAGTTATGCTTCAGGAAGAATCCCTGGCGGGTATGTAAAAAGAGAGACTAAGCCAGGTGATTTTGAAACATTAACTTCAAGAATTATAGATAGAAGCTTAAGGCCACTCTTTCCAAAAGGATACGCTTATCCAACCCAAATAGTTTTGTTTGTGCTATCTTGTGATCCTGAAGTGGATCTGCAAGTTGCAGCGTTAAATGCAGCTTCTGCGGCTCTTTATCTATCTGATATACCAGTAGAAAGACCAGTAGCTGGAGTTAGGATTGGGTGTATTAATAATGAATTTGTCATTAACCCAGCAAACAGCGAATTGAAAAATAGTACTTTAGATCTTTATGTTGCGGGGACTAAAGAGGAGCTGCTCATGATAGAGATGAGATCTCTTCCAACACTAGATCCAAGTCCTGTGCCTATGGCGGCTATTGATCCAATGCTTGATCCTATTCTTAGCGGTGGACTTATGAGCTTGCAAAAGAGTAATGAGTTTGATGAAGATAGAATGGTTGAGGCTATATCTCTAGCTCAAAGCGCCATAACCAAAGCTTCAAAAGCATATGAAGAGGCTTTTACTCCAGTTAAAAAAGAGATTGCAGATTTAGAGTATAAACCAGAGCTTGCAAATGAATCAATCTATGTTTATATAGATGAGTTTTATAAAAATGATGTGAAAGAAGCCATAAATCAAATGGCAAAAAGCGAAAGAGCGGTTGAGCTTAAAAGAGTGGTTGAGAATATTTTAAATGATGAAATAGCCAAAAGCGAAGAGTGGGATAAAAATTTAGTTATTAATGTTCTTGAAGCTTATAAGAAAAAAATCGTTAGAGATCAAATTGTAAATGAGAGAGTAAGAGCTGATGGAAGAGGGCTTAAGGATGTAAGGCCTATATCAATTGAAACAAATATTTTACCAAAAGCACATGGCTCTTGTCTTTTTACTAGAGGCCAAACTCAAGCCTTAGCAGTAGTTACTCTTGGAAGCGATCAAGATGCTCAAATGTATGATATTTTGACAGAAAAAGGTGTTCAAAGTGAATC
>JAAYLJ010000235.1 GCA_012521935.1 Campylobacteraceae bacterium
AAAAAAGTTATTTTTGTGCCAAATATGTCAAAATTTAAGCACGATTACCTTGAAATAGAGAAGCCCAAACCAATGCGTTTTGTGAGACGATCATAATCTATCATACTCTCTCCATATCCATAAAAGTACTGCAAAAATCCAAAAATACCTGAGTTAAAGATGGGAAAAGTCCACTCTAAGGTAGCACTTGTCCTATTCTCTTTTTTAAAGTTATTTGTAAATACTGCTCTTAAGAGTTGTCTTTTCCATGGATAAAAAAGAGTTAAATCTCCATGTCCAACATAATCTTTTATGTCAGGATTATCACTTAAATCTCCTATATCTTTCCAAATTCTAGGAGAAACAAAGATGCCTCCAAGTTGAAAAAAAGCAGATGCGTAAACTCTATCCCAAGATCTTGAAAGCTCTCCTCCTTGCCCATTTGATTGGTGCAAATATCCAAATTTTAAAGCTTTTAAGTAGCTATATCTCTCTTTATATGGAAGTAGTAAAAATGCTTCTGGCTCATAATTTGTCTCACGAAATGGGGAAGAGTGCTCAAATATTTGCCACCATGACCTTTGCGTATATGCAAAATGCAAGCTCTCATTTAAGCCAAATAGATCATAAAAAATCTCTTTTTGAATGCTTAATTGAAATTTAGTTTCACTACTTTTTCTATCTTCACTTTTTCTTGCATCATAGGTAATTGGCATTATATAGTTGCTCTTATATGGCTTTAACCCAAATGATCCGCTTAAGATTTGAAAGATTGTCTCATCGCTCTCTTTATCATCATATGGCTCAAGATATGAAGCATAAATCTCTGCTTTACTACTCTCATCAAGCTCTTTTATGACATATTCACTATTTTTTTCTTTAAGAGTCTCAACTAAACTACTATTTGATTCATTTTTTAGTGCAGCTTTTTTATACCAATGAAGAGCGTTTTTTAAATCTCCTTCTTCCTCATAAGACTTAGCTTTTTCAATCATTTGGCTAAGCGAGGAGCCAAAAAGTGGCAAAAACATTAAAAGGATTATAAAAAATCGCATAAGAACTCCTAAAGTGGGTACAATTATAACTAAAATTTTTTGAAAGGCTCCATTTGAAAAAAGGAAATTTTTTTGGCTTTAGTGCAATTATCATTTGGTCAACTTTAGCTCTTTTTACAGTGCTTACAAAAAATATTCCTCCATTTTTACTTCTATCAATATCCTTTACTATAGCCTCATTTTTAGGAATAGTGTGGATGTTTTTAGCAAAAGAGTCAATAAAAGTTTTAAAACAACCTTGGTATGTTTGGGTTGTTGGGGTTGGAGGGCTTTTTGGTTATCATCTTTTCTATTTTTTAGCCCTAAGAAATGCGCCAGCAGTTGAAGCAAATCTCATAAACTATCTATGGCCACTTTTAATCGTCCTTTTTAGTGCTTTTTTGCCAAATGAAAGACTCAAGTGGTACCACACAGTTGGGGCAATTTTGGGTTTTAGCGGAGCTATTTTACTTGTAACTAGAGGTGGATTTTTAGTACAAAGTGAGTTTATCTTGGGCTATTTTTATGCACTTTTATGTGCGCTAACTTGGTCAACATACTCTGTAATTTCAAGGCTATTTGGACTGGTTCCAACCTTTGCAGTTACTGGATTTTGTGTAGCAGTTGCGCTTTTATCTTTCACTGTTTATCTTGGATTTGAGCCTAGTTACGCTTTAAGCCCAAATGAGTGGTTAGCAGCTCTAGCTTTAGGACTTGGGCCTGTTGGTGGAGCTTTTTATCTATGGGATGTTGGTATGAAAAAAGGGGATATAAAACTCTTAGGAACACTCTCTTACGCGATCCCACTTCTTTCAACCTTGCTTTTAATTCTTTTTCACTTAGCTCAAAGTAGTTTAATAGTTTGGGCAGCAGCAGCATTAATTATCGCTGGCTCTATCGTTTCATCTTTAAAGTATTGGAAAAAAAGCGCTTAATATTCGTAATCAACCACCTTTGATTTAACGCCTTTGGATTTTAAAAACTTTAAAACCTCAAGATGATCCTCATCTACGGCATATTTTTCTAAATCATCTTTTGAGTCAAAATCAGTAATTAAGGCTAAATCATAAGCTCTCTCTTCTTTACTAAAATTTATACCTACTTCAATATTTTTTAAATACTCAATCTTCTTTTTCATGCCCAAAAGTCTCTCTTTTGCCTCATTTATGGCACTTTTATCTTCAAGCTTTATAAATACAATATGTCTAATCATGAAAACCCTTTTGTTCACTCTTTGAGTGTTTTTCATACTCATCAAAATAGTTTAAATTTGTAAATGGAGCCTCATCTTCAAACTCCACAAATGCAGTTTCACACTTTTGAAAAATTAGACTAATTCTATGTCTATTTTCATCTTTTAACTCTCT
>JAAYLJ010000236.1 GCA_012521935.1 Campylobacteraceae bacterium
AGAGAGTGTTTTTTTGTATATTTGAAGATTATTGCACTTCCAGCTGCTGTTTACCTCTATTTTTTACTTGGATATTTTAATATTTTTAAGTTTCAAGTTGGATTTCATAGTGTTGTTTTAATTGGAATTATTTTTTTAGTATCTTTAGTCTTTGCAAGACATAATGCAGAGTTTGGCTCTTGTTATTTTAAACAAAAGAGTGAAGATTTTAGAATTGAGTTAAAAAAATATATAGTTAAAAATCTTATGAAAATCGGCCCATTTACAAAATCAAACGCTAGTTTTGATGATTTTATAGATGAGTTTAGTAAAAATATACGAAATAGCAACTACGCTTCTGTTGCAGCTGGCATTTTTCCTACAATGGGTATTTTAGGTACTTTCATATCTATTGCTATGACAATGCCAGATTTTTCTTCTCAAACTTCAGATGCTTTAGAAAAAGAGATAAGCCTTCTTTTAACAGGAGTTGGAACAGCTTTTTATGTCTCAATTTACGGAATACTTTTATCTTTATGGTGGATATTTTTTGAAAAAAGAGGGTTAAATAAGTTTAATATAGCGCTTGAGGGGATAAAAGAGGAGACAAAGGGGCTTTTTTGGACAAAAGAGGAGATTGAGCAGGCATATTTAAAAGAGAATCTTTTGCACTTTGAAAAGATTGGCTCAATGTTTGAAAGACTTAGTTCAAATGATTTTTTTGAAAGACTTGGAAGAAGTATTGAGGATAAATTTGAACTGTTTGACAAAATGTTAACTCTTGAAGCTAAAGCCACCAATGAAGGAGCTTTATTTTTAAAAGAGAGCATGCAAGCCTTAGAAGCTTCGCAAGAAAAGCAGTTAAATCTTGGAAATTTACATGGAGAAATTTTAAATGCTCTAAATGCTTTTAATGAAAAATTACCATTTTTGCATGAAAATATTTTAAAAGATAGAGAAAGCTTTTTAAGCTCTTGTACAGAGATTTTAAACAAGATAGAGATAGATAGCCAAATTAGTAAAAACTCTATAAATGAAATGATTTTAAAATTTAAAGAGATTACCAATGAGTCAAATAGAAAACTTATTGAGTTTTTAGAGTTAAAAATAGCAACTAAAGAGTCTCCAGATGTGACTGCATTAAGAGAGAGCTTGGAGCAAATTGATGCTGAAACAGAGCAAATCATTCAAAAGTTGGAATCTTTAAGACAATGAGAGCTAACAATAAAGAAACAAACGAGCAAAACTTTTGGATCTCATATGCAGATTTGATGGCTGGACTTTTGTTTGTATTTATCCTCCTAATAGGTGCTATTGTTGTAAAGTATCTATTTATGCAAGAGGATTTTAGAGCTCTTAAAACAGATTTGGTGGAGCAGAAAAAGCAACTTGATTTAAGCGAAAGTGAGCTTGTTAAAAGAAAAAAAGAGGTAGCTGAGGTTAGTGATAAGCTAATAGCAGCAAAGTTAGAAAACAAAGAGTTGATTTTTACTAAAGCGCAGCTTCAAGAGGCATTAGAGAAGCTAAAAGAGCAAAGCGATAAAACAGAGGCTAGTCTTGATGCAGCAAGGGTTTTGCTACAAGAAAGAGCCAAAGAATTAGAAGATGAGAAAGAGAAATTTAGACTTTCTCAAGTTGAAGTTGATGGACTTAAATCAATTTTACTTGAAGAAAAGAGTAAATTTGAAGAAAAAAGTAGCGAATTTGATGGGTTAAGAGCTAGATTTTTAAGCTTAGAAGAGGGAGTTAGATTAAAAGATGAAGAGATAGCACAACTTGGAAAAAAGTTACTAGATAAAACCTTAGCTCATCAAAAACTTGTTGAAGATTTGGATTTGACAAAGGCTAGAATTCAAAATTTAACTGGTATTCGCATAAAAGTAGTGGAAGCTTTGAAGAAAAAACTTGGAGATAAAATTGAGATTGATTCAAAAAGTGGAGCCATAAGACTCCCTTCAAATATACTCTTTGACATAGGAGAGTATGAGTTAAAAGATGAGGCAAAAGAGAGATTGAAAAATACTCTAAAACCATATTTTGAGATTATGTTAAAAGATGAAGAGATAAGAGAAAACATAGATAAAATTGTGATTGAGGGACATACTGATTCAACTGGTTCATATATGTACAATCTTCATCTCTCTCAACAAAGAGCACTTTCAGTTATGGAGTATATATATAGCTGGGATGAGAGCGAAAATGAGCTTTTGCAAAAATATTTAAGTGCAAATGGAAGGTCATATAGTGATTTGATTTTAAAAAATGGGGTGGAAGATAGAGAGGCTTCTAGGAGAATTGAGGTGAAATTTAATATTTCAAATCAAAAAGCCATAGAAGAGATAGAGACATTTTTAAAAGGAGAGTATTGATGCCATTAGTGAATATAAAGATTACAAAAGAGGGTGCAACTAAGGAGCAAAAAGAGGAGCTCATTGAGGGTGTGACAGATCTTATCGTTAAAACTTTAAACAAAAACCGTGCAACAACCTTTGTGATCATAGAAGAGGTAGAGATGGAAAATTGGGGTGTTGGAGGAATTAGCGTAGAAAATTTGCGTAAAAAGAGTGTGTAAATATTTTGTAAACAAAAAGATGAATATAATAGACTTATTAAAAATATTTTAAAGGAGTCTATTTATGAAAAATCTTAAAACTAATTTAAGAATTGTAACTGCTGTGCTTTTCCTCTCTTTTTTAACTGCAACTAGCGCTGTTGCTCAAAGTGGTAGAGGTTATGATATGCCAACTTTTGAAGAGTTTGACTTAAATTCTGATGGAGCTATCACTAAAGATGAGTTAGAAAAAGCTAGAGAATTAAGAGCCTTGCAAAGATCTAAAGAGGGTAGAAGGCTGCAAGGAAAGAGATTTAACTACGATTTTTCTGAAATTGATTTAAACTCTGATGGAGTCATTACAAAAGAGGAGTTTAAAGCACATCAAGGTATTTAGTTTAAGTAAAAAACTATTTAACCCCTAAAATTAGGGGTTATTTTGCTAAAACCACTCTAAATTAAAAAATCAATATTTTTAACTAAATTTACTTTGTGCAAAATAAGTTTCTTTTGTGCACACTATCATAATTATAGTAATTTAAATGATATATTTTAAGACATGCTTAAGTGCAACCGATATATCATTTAAGAATAATTTCATTTTAGGAATCCCCAAATGCAAAAACTCCTTCTGTTGCTTTTTTTAACTACAAGTTATCTTTTTGCGTCCATTGGTTCTTTATCTTTAGTTGAGGGTAAAGTATTTATAGATAGAGACAACTCTACATTCGAGGCTAAATTAGGCGATGGTGTAGAGAAAAATGACTTAATAAAAACAGGAGTTAACTCTAAGGCTAGAGTAACCTTTAGTGATGATACCATTGTGACTATTGGAAAAGATTCTACTTTAGACATAACTAAATATAGCTTTGACTCTTCAAGCCAAGAGGTAGATTTAAGTATCACTAAAGGGGCTTTTCACACTATAACTGGGCAAATAGGAAAAATAAATCCTTCCAAGTTTAAACTTAAAACTAAAACAGCTTCCATTGGCATTAGAGGAACTGAAATATATGGAGATCAAACAAGAGTAGCTTGTACGCAAGGGGCTATATTTGTAGAATCATTTGGAGAAGTTAGAGAGATGGGAGCTGGAAGTTTTGTAGATACTTTTGGAGATAGAGCCCCAAGCAGTCCTCAGCCACTTAGCAATGAAGTGTTAAATGAGATTGGGCAAGGGCTTAATACAGCTTCTACTATGCCAAGCGGAGGTTTAGATCCTTATGAAGATGATTCAGGTTTAATGGAGCCAG
>JAAYLJ010000237.1 GCA_012521935.1 Campylobacteraceae bacterium
AGCAGTATCCACATCCAATGCAAGTCTCTTTATCATGAAGAACTATTCCATCTTCTCTAATGTAGAAACAATCTACTGGACATACTTGCTCACAAGGTGCATCTGTACAGTGCATACATGCGATGGAAGTTGAAATCTCTTTTCCTTCAATTCCATCAAAAAGGGTTATTACCTTTCTCCTGCTAATACCAACTGGTAATTCGTGAGCAACTGAACATGCAACAGCGCATGCAAAACACTCAATACAACGATCCTCATCGCAATAAAATTTCATTCTAGCTGCTTGACTCATATTGCCCCCCTTTACGCTTTCTCAACGCGGCAAAGGCCTGCGTTAAATTCTGAAATTTGAGTGATAATGTCAAATCCATAGTTGGTAATAAGGTTTGAAGGCTCGCCAATTGCATATGGTCTTGTCTCTTCTGGATATTTATCACTTTGATCAACACCTTGCCACACACCAGCAAAGTTATATGGCAGGCAGATTCTATCTGGCGTTACACTAAAGTTATGCTTCGCTTTAACTTTAATTTTTGTTCCATGCGGAGCATGTAGCCACATCATGTCACCATCTTTGATTCCATGCTCAAGAGCTAAATCTGGGTGAATATTTGCAAACATTTCTGGAGTGATGTGTGCTAAATATTTACTAGTTCTCTCAAGCATTCCAGCCCCACTAAGGTTAACAACACGCATACTAACAATCATAGTTGGGAACTCTTTTGACCAATCTTTCTTTTGCTGTTCAGAGATATACTTTGTCTCTACTCTAAAGTTTTTCTCTTGATCTGGATATGTTGGGTATTTTTTAACCAAATCCCATCTTGGTGAGTGAATTGGCTCACGGTGAAGTGGAATTGGATCTGGGAATTCCCAAACAATGGTTCTAGCTTTTGCATTACCATAAGGCACAACGCCAGCTTCACGACATTTTTTCACTATGATACCACTATAATCCATTGCCCAGCTTGGCCCCATTTTTGCTTTTTCAGCTTCAGTTAGTTTGATGCCTAAAACTTTTTCAATGTTCTCTTTAGTAATTTGAGGATACCCGCCTTTTATCTTAGAGCCTCTAACTGTCACTCTTTCGCTTGCAAGTTGGCTAACTCCATTGTGCTCTAATCCAAATCTATTTCTAAAGCCCATTCCACCTTCACTTGCAGGTGTATCTATGTCATAAAGAACTGGAGAGCCTGGATGTTTCTCATCCCAGCATGGCCATGGAAGCCCATAGTATTCACCCTTCATCTTTCCTCTACCTTCTAGCGTTAAAGGATCAAAAAGATGCCAATTTTCTTGGTGAGCTCTTAATCTTTCTGGAGTCCAGCCTGTTAAGCCAATTGATTGGATAATTCTTGCAATCTCTCTAACCGCGTCATCTGGCCATACAAAATCTTTCTTAACTTGCTTAATAACTCCATCTTCAATACCCATCATCATTCCGCGAACATACTCATCATAAAAACCAAACTTTTTAGCAAATTCAAACATGATTTGTTCATCTGATTTTGCTTCATAAAGTGGCTCTATGATTTTGCTTCTCCATTGTGAGCTTCTATTTGTAGCCGTTACAGTTCCTTCAGTTTCAAACTGAGTTCCTGTTGGAAGGATGTACAAATCATCTTTTCTATCAGTAATAACCGCAGCTTCATTTAAGAATGGTTCAGCAATTACTACTAAATCAAGCTTATCTAAAGCCTCTTTCATCTTATGGGTTTGAGCCATAGATGTGATACCTGTTCCTTGGATCCATACAGCTCTAATTGGGCTTGATGAGTAAGTTTTTTCCTCTTGTAGTACACCTTGATACCATTTTGCAAGCGAGAAACCTTTCTCATTCATCCATTTTGGCTCAAAAAATCTTTTTTGTAACCAATTAAAATCTACTCCCCATCCTTGAGCATAATATTTCCATGCTCCCTCGGCTAAGCCATAATATCCAGGTAGAGTATCTGCCAAACATCCCATATCTGTAGCACCTTGAACATTATCATGCCCTCTAATAATGTTAGTTCCGCCACCTTTTTTACCCATGTTTCCAAGGGCAAGTTGAAGGATTGGTAAAATTCTAGTATTTGATGTACCAATTGAGTGCTGCGTAATTCCTAATGCCCAAATGACTGTCATAGGCTTAGTTTTTGCTATTACATTTGCAACTTGGATAATTTGCTCAACTGGAACACCTGTTACATTTGATGTCTCTTCTGGAGTCCATTTTTTAGCTTCTTCTTTAATTAAGTCCATGCCATAAACACGATCTTTTAAGAACTCTCTATCTTCCCATCCGTTTTTGAAAATGATGTGAAGGAAGCCATAAATTAAGGCAATATCAGTCCCAGTTCTAATTCTTAAGTAGTGATCAGCTTTTGCAGCAGATCTTGTAAAAATTGGATCTATTACAATTAGTTTTGCTCTATTTGAATCTTTTGCTTGGAGCATATGCTTAAATCCAATTGGATTTGCAACTGCTGAGTTAGCACCAATTACCATGATGGCTTTTGAATGCTTAACAATATCTCCAAAGTGGTTGGTCATAGCGCCATAACCCCATGTATTCGCCACACCGGCGACTGTTGCGCTATGTCAGATTCGTGCTACGTGGTCAATATTGTTTGTTCCCCACATAGCTGCAAATTTCCTAAAGTAGAAAGATTGTTGTAAGTTAAACTTTGCTGATCCTAAAAACATTGTAGCATCAGGGCCGTTCTCTTTACGGATTTTTAGCATTTTATCGCTAATTTCATTAATGGCCTTATCCCAACTGATTCTTTGCCATTTACCGCCTGATTTTTTCATTGGGTATTTTAAGCGTTGCTTACTCTTTGTAAGTTCGATTTGATCAACGCCTTTACAGCAGTGACTACCCTCACTAATTGGATGATCGTGTGCTGGCTCTTGTCTAACCCAAACACCATTGTGTACCTCAGCGATGATTCCGCAACCTGCTGAACAGATACTACAGATAGTTTTTACTTTCTTTGATCCAGGATATGGATTTTGTATTTCTACAGCTGTTGCAGGTCTTACGCCCTCAGCTGCAAAGCCTCCTGTCGCTCCAAAAGCAGTACCAAGTGCTGCCATTTTTAGAAACGACCTTCTACCAACCCTTGTTTGAAGGGTAGGATGATTCGTTTGACTCATTACTACTTCTCCTTAATATGAACGCTTATAGTACAAGTTCCACTCGGGTGTCTCACGGTATAGGATCTCTTTTTTCTTAGAGCGTCCAACAACCACACCACCAGAAATTTGCTCTACTTTTGTTGAAGCCATCAA
>JAAYLJ010000238.1 GCA_012521935.1 Campylobacteraceae bacterium
AATCTCTGGGAGAGGGGGCTTATAAGATATATTTAAGACTTATTGGAAAAGATAATGAGCCTATTGCTAATAGACCTAGAAAATCCGTAGGGGCTTCTAGGACTTTTTCTCCCCTTTTAGATAGAGAAGAGCTTAGAAGAAGAGCGCTTATCTTGGCAAGACATGTAAGTTCTTATGTTTTTAAGCACAATTTAAATCCAAAATCTTTTAGCTTAAGTTTAAGATATGAATATGGTAAAAAAGCAAACCATCAAATCACTAAAGAGAGGCTTTTTAGTGACGCAGTTTTTAAAGAAGAGATGTTAAATCTTTTAGAAAAATGCGATAGTTTTAAAAATCAAAGAGTAGTTTTTTTAAGTTTAAGTGCGAGTAATTTTGATAGCAAAATCAAAGCTACAAGCTCTTTACTTGATTTTGAAGATGATCAAAAAAATTACCACATAAGTAAAACTCTCCAATCCATCAGAGATAGATACGGAATAGATTCAGTACTGTATGCTTCAGAGTTAAAAAGAGACAAATGACGAAAAATTGTTTATGTTTTATTAAGTAAACTTAGCTATAGTTCTCACTTTAATTTATGATTTGAGAGTAAAATGACGAAAAAATCAAGTAGTTTTATCATCTTAGCTTGGAGTATATCTTTAATTGCAACGCTAGGAAGTCTCTTTTTTAGTGAAGTTTTAAACTTCATTCCATGTACTCTTTGTTGGTACCAAAGGGTAATGATGTACCCAATAGTTTTCCTATTAGCCCAAGCAATCATTTTAAATAAGCACTCTCACGGTGCTCTTTTTTCACTCCCACTTGCTGCAACTGGAGTACTTATGGCTTTTTATCATGTACTTTTGCAACATGGAGTCATAAGCGAAAGTGTCTCTCCTTGCGGACAAGGGATCCCCTGTTCTGCAAAGTACATAGAGTGGTTTGGTTTTATATCCATCCCAGCTCTTTCATTGATAGCTTTTTTCCTAATAATAACTATTTTAATAAAGGTTTACAAAGATGAAAAATAAAAATATTTTAATAATATCTGTAATTTTTACACTCTTAATTGCACTTTTTTTTGCTGGAACTAAATGGTTTAATGCTCCAGTTAGCAAAGATAGCTCAAGGCTAATATCTTTAAACTCACTCTCATATGGCAATCCAAAGGCGAAGGTGACTATTGTGGAGTTTTTTGATCCAGCTTGTGAAACATGTGCCTTGTTTTCACCATTAGTTAAAGAGTTGGTTAAAAAACATGAGCCTAATTTAAGAGTTATTTTAAGGTATGCTCCTTTTCATGAAAATTCAATTTCAGTTGTAAGGATGCTTGAGGCAACTAGGGCTCAGGGAAAATACTTTGAAGCATTAGAAGCAGTTTTTAACTACCAAAGAGCATGGACTATCAATCATGTAGTTTATCCTGCTAAAGTTTGGCCTATTTTAGAGTATGTTGGCATTGATATAGTTGCCTTAAAAGAGCAGATGAAAGATCCTAAGATTGAAGAGTTGATTGAAAAAGATATTGAAGATGCTAAAGCTTTAGGGGCTACAAAG
>JAAYLJ010000030.1 GCA_012521935.1 Campylobacteraceae bacterium
CAGCAATCTCTTCATCTCCTCTTAACTCTTCCCAGTAAACATTTAAGATTTTATCTTTTTGATTTAAAGTTATCTCATCTAGTATCTCTTCATGCCTTTTTTGAAGGCGGGTAAGTCTATTTGAAGCGGTACTTGGATCTATTAAATCTTTCATAGTTGCAGCGACAGTAAGAGGTCTTGGGGAGTATTTGAAAGAGAAAATTTGCTCAAATTTAACCTCTTCTAAAACTTCTAAAGTATCATTAAAATCATCCTCACTCTCTCCTGGAAAAGCTACAATAATATCAGTGCTAATGGAGACTTCAGGAACTAGTTCTCTAAGTTTTAAAGCTCTATTTAAAAACCACTCTTTAGTGTAGCCTCTTCTCATTTTTTCTAAAATTCTTGTAGATCCACTTTGAAGTGGCATGTGCATGGACTTGCATATTTTTGGATTTGAAGCAAAAACATCCAAAAACTCATCATCCATATGAAGTGGATGCGGGGAAGTAAAGCGAATCCTCTTTACTCCATCTACTTCACTAATTTTTTCAAGTAGTTTTGAGAAGTTAATTTTTGATTCATTTTGGCTAAATCTACGCCCATAATTATTTACATTTTGACCAAGCAAAAATATCTCTTTAGCACCACCATGAACAGCTTTTTCTACCTCATTTAAAATTAAAGATGGAGGAATTGAAATCTCTTCTCCTCTAGTGTTTGGCACTATGCAGTAGGTACATTTTTTATCACAACCTATGGATATATTTACAAAAGCTTTATAGGGTGAGTGCCTAAAATCTTTAAAAGCATAAGCACTCTCATCATAATTTATATCTACATCTAAAAACTTAGGTTCACTTATGGCTTTAGTGATTTTAGATACATTTCTAGCCCCTAAAACAAAATCAACAATTGGAGCTTTTTTAAAAATCTCTTCGCCAAGATGACTAGCGCTACATCCACAAATACCCAGTTTTGCGCCCTCTTTCTTTTTTTTAGCGATTGCGCCAATTTCAGAAAACAGCTTGTGCACTGGCTTTTCTCTAACGCTACAAGTATTTATGATGATTAAATCTGCGCTTGTAAGCTCATCTGTTAACTCATAATCTTGCTCTTTTAGCTCAGCTATCATGTGTTCTGAGTCGCGTATATTCATGGCACAACCCAAAGTTTGAATGAAAAGCTTTTTCACACTAATTCCAAAGGTTAAAGTATGTGAACTTCATACATATAATCGCCCTCATCAAGGCCATATTTAACCTCTCTTAGGTAAACACTATACTCTTTTGACTCAAAATGCTCCACTAATGCTACAAGCTCTTTGTGTGAATTCTCTTTGTCAAAGTAGAATATTTTATGACCTTCATTAGTTACAGCTTCTTCAATTTTTGTTAATTCTATCGGTCGAGGCTTGCCATTTATGGCAGTTCTTGCAAGTTTTAATTCCATAGTTTCCTCTTTCATAATTCTAACTGCGTCTAGCACGCAGGATAAGGGTGATAGTCTATCACTCTTTGGATAAATATCTTATTAAAGTTATCCAAAGTCTTCTTTAAGTATAATACCCCTCTTCTGGCAATCCTATCAAATAGAATCTTCGATACGAGCATTGCGATTTCATCTAAGGATTTAGTTTTGGAAAAAATTTTGGACATTATAGAGTCAATTGCACATGAAAAAGGTTTAAAAATTGAAGATGTGAAGGCAACTTTAATTTTAGCTATGACAAAAATGGCAAAAAGAATATATGGAAATGAGTATGAATATGGTGTTTCAATTGACGAGAAAAAGAAAAGTTTAACACTATATCAAAAAGTATTTGTAGTAGCTAAAGATGATGAAAACTTAAATGAAGATGGCGAAAAATATATAAGTGTTAAAGAGGCAAAAGAGATTGATCCTTCCATTGAAATTGGGGATGTTTTAACTTATCCTTTATCATTAGATGATTTAGGAAGAACAGCCGCAGCAACCTTGCAAAAAGAGCTAGAGTACCACATACAAAGACTTTTAGAAACCAATATTTTTGAAAAGTATCAAGGCATGGTTGGCCAAAGTGTTTTTGGATCAGTTGTTAGAGTTGATAATGATGAGAATACTTTTATTGAAATAGATGAAGTAAGAGCTGTATTGCCACGCAAAAATAGGATAAAAGGTGAAAAGTTTAAAGTTGGAGATGTAGTAAAAAGTGTAATTAGGAAAGTTTTTATAGATAAAGCTCAAGGAATTAGAGTTGAACTCTCAAGAACAAGTCCAAGGTTTTTAGAAGCTCTTTTAAGACTTGAAGTACCAGAAATTGAAGATGAGTTAGTAGTTATCAATAAATCAGCAAGAATTCCAGGCGAAAGAGCCAAAGTAGCCCTAACTTCACTTCATCCAAATGTAGATGCAGTTGGTGCAACAGTTGGCACAAAAGGTGTTAGGATAAATGCTGTAAGTAGTGAATTAAATGGTGAAAATATAGACTGTATAGAGCACTCTACCATTCCTGAAGTTTTAATCTCAAGAGCCCTCTCTCCTGCCATTGTAAGTAGTGTAAAACTGGAAGGTAAAAAAGCTATAGTTACTCTTCAAAGTGATCAAAAATCTAAAGCAATTGGTAAAAATGGAATCAATATTAGATTAGCCTCTATGCTTTGTGATGTTGAGATTGAACTAATTGAAATTGGTGAAAAAAGAAGTGATAATGAAGAGGGATTAAAAGGATTGAAAGCCCTTTTTGGAGAGTGATTACTGGGATGAACGCTTAAAATGAGGATTTAATTTTAATAAAATTGCATCAGCGATGATATTTCCAAGCAAGGTTAATAGTGCTCCTATGATTAAAATCCCCATGATTACTGGATAGTCCCTACTTAGCGCACTTTGATAAAAAAGCAATCCCATTCCATTTATTGAAAAAATTGACTCTAAAATAACGCTCCCACCTATTAATCCTGGCAAAGAGAGTCCAAGCAAGGTTACTATTGGGGGTGAGAGATTTGGCAAAATATAGTACCTAAGAAGTCTCCATCCCTTAACTCCTCTAGCTTTTGCAAAGTAACAATAATCACTCTTTAAAATTTGCAAAGTTAAACTTCTAACATATAGTGTTAAGCTACCAACTCCAGCAAAAACTATCACTCCTATTGGAAGTACCAAATGCCAAGCAAAATCTAAATAGTACGCTAGCCCCTCTTTTATCACTCCAACTGAATGAAGCCCTGAGATTGGAAGAGCTCCTAAATATACACTAAAAAACAAAACTGCGATTAAAGCTAGATAAAATGAGGGCATAGCATAACTTATAAGTGAGCCTTGAGTTATTAGTTTGTCTCTATTTTTTCCACCATTAAGCGCAGCTAAAATGCCAAGAGTTAGTGAGATTAAAAAGACAAAAAACATACTTATTAGATTTATGGTTAAAGTTATGGGGATCCTAGATAAAATCTCCTCTTTTACACTCTTTCCACTTGCAAAAGAGATTCCAAAATCAAGTCTTAAAAGAGCAAGCAACCAAGAGATAAACTGCTGATATATAGGTTTATCTAATCCATAAACTCTTTTTAACTGCTCAATGGATTCTGGAGTTATATTTGGATTTAAATCGCCACTTGCAAAGAAAGAGTTTGGAGCTAAATGGATAGCTCCAAAAGATATAATGGAGATTAAAAAAAGCATTACTGCTACATAGAAAAGCCTACGCAGCAGTGCTTTCATCTATTTTGCATCCCAAGCTAAAATGGTTTTACCCTCATCATCTTTGGCTATGGCGCCCATTCCCATGATGTTATATCCTGCATCTACATAATGAATTTCGCCTGTAACTCCTTTGCTTAAATCGCTTAGGAGGTACATTCCGCTATTTCCAACCTCATCTGTAGTTACATTTTTCTTTAAAGGGGCGTTTGCTTCATTCCATTTTAAAATTGTTCTAAAATCACCAATCCCACTTGCTGCTAAAGTTTTAATGGGGCCTGCACTTATCGCATTTACTCTAATATTTCTATCCCCACAATCAACTGCAAGATACCTAACGCTTGACTCAAGTGCTGCTTTAGCTACACCCATAACATTGTAATGAGGTATATATTTTGGTCCACCAAGATATGTCAAAGTTAAAATTGATCCACCATCATTCATAACTGGCATACACGCTTTAGTTAAACTAACTAGCGAAAAAACTGAAGTTTGCATAGCTATATTAAAAGCTTCTCTTGTTGTATCTAAAAAACTCCCCTCTAGCGCTTCTCTTGGGGCAAAAGCAACAGAATGGACTAAGAAGTCTATATTTCCAAAATCACTCTTAATTGAATCAGCCAAAGAGTTTAAATGCTCATCATTATTTACATCTAACTCATAAACTGCATCTGAATTAAACTCTTTTGCAATTGGCCTTACTCTTTTTTCTAAGGGCTCATTTAAGTATGTAAAAGCTAACTGCGCCCCTTGATCATGGCAAGCTTTAGCAATTCCGTATGCAATTGATTTATTATTTGCAATTCCTACAATTAAACCCTTCTTCCCTTTCATTATCATTTAGATAACTCCTTTTTCATTATTATTTACTATCTCTATCATCTTTAAAAATGGCTCTATTTTCCAACTAGCCGATCCAATCAAAACTCCATCGCACTCATTTAAATTTACGATATTTAAAATAGTATCCACATTTACACTTCCACCATAAAGAAGCGGTGCGCGTGAGAGTTTTTTAATCTCGCTATGAGTAGCTTTAATTTGCTCAAGCGTTGCACTAAGCCCAGTCCCAATCGCCCAAACTGGCTCATAAGCAATGATTAATTTTTCATAATTTAAATCAATTTTTTCTAACTGTTTTTTCAAATACTCATTTACTGCCGCCTCGCCCTCTTCTCTTATATTAATTGGCTCACCTACGCAGTAGATAATCTCCCATCCACACTTTTTAGCAAAGTTAAACTTTTCAATGATTAAAGACTCAGCTTCATTTAAAACATTTCTTCTCTCACTATGCCCAATCAAAACACAATTTAATCCAAACTCATCTAACTGTTCTTTTCCAATCTCTCCAGTAAATGCTCCATTTTCTACTGGATAGAAATTTTGAGCTCCTAAGAGAGTATTTTTTGGAAGATTGTAGTTATCAAAGGTTGTAAAAGGAGGAAAGATTCTTATTTGAAGGGGTGTTTGAGGGATTTTTTCTAAAAACTCTTTTGTTGAAATTCTAGTGTGATTTGTCTTAAAATTGCTGGCAATTATCATTATCTATCCTTTACTCTAAGTGGTTTTACCCCAGGTAGCTCTTTTCCTTCAATCAGCTCTAAACTAGCTCCTCCTCCAGTTGAAATGAAAGTCATCTCATCTGCATTTCCAGATCTAGCAACAACATCAGCAGTATCGCCTCCGCCTACAACAGTTGTAGCATGAGAATCAGCTATGGCATGCGAAATTTTAGTGCTACCTTTTGAAAATTTTTCTATCTCAAAAACCCCCATAGGGCCATTCCAAAGAATGGTTTGAGCATCATTTAAAGCTTCCCTAAACATTCTAACAGTAGCAGGCCCAATGTCAAGCCCCATCCACCCTTTTGGGATCTCTTGATAGGTTACAAACTTCATAATAGCATCTTGGCTACAAGTTTGTGCGGCAACCACATCAACAGGAAGATAAAATTTAACTCCAAGCTCTTTTGCTTTTTTCATAATCTCTTTTGCATCTTCAATTAAATCTTCCTCTACTAAAGAGTTTCCAACATCAATGCCACTTGCTTTTAAAAAGGTAAATGCCATCCCGCCGCCAACTAAGATTTTATCAACCTTTGTGACTAAATTATGCAAAGCTTGCAATTTTCCACTTACTTTACTTCCACCCACAACAGCTACAAATGGTCTAGTTGGTCTTTTTAAAAGATTTTGGGAAAACTCTATCTCTTTAATGAGTAAAAAACCAGCAGCCTTATGTTTTTCATCATAAAATCTTGTTATGGCTTCAACAGAAGCGTGAGAGCGGTGACAAACTCCAAATGCATCATTTATATAAACTTCTCCAAATTCAGCTAACTTTGAAGCAAACTCTTCATCATTTTTTGTCTCACCTTTTTCAAATCTTAAATTTTCTAAAACTAAAATATCGCGAGGCTTTAACTCTTTTGCCTTTGTTCTAGCATCAAGCCCAATGACATCATTTGCAAATAAAATATCATCTCTATCTAAAAGTCTTTGCAATCTTTTTACAACTGGAAGCAGAGAAAACTTCTCTTTTTGCCCCTCTTTTGGCCTTCCTAAATGACTACAAAGAACAAGCGAACATCCATGATCTAAGCAGTACTTAATGGTAGGAATGGCTGATCTTACCCGCCTATCATCAGTTATATTTAAAAAATCATCCAGTGGAACATTAAAATCACACCTAATTAAAACTCTTTTATCCTTAATATCTAAATCTTTAATAGAAAGAATTTCTGACATGAAAAGCCTTATTTAGTGATATATTTTGCCATATCAATTAGCCTTACAGAGTAGCCCCATTCATTATCGTACCACGCCATTATTTTTACCATATCTCCATCAATAACTTGCGTTAAATCAAGCGCAACTACGCTGCTATATGAAGATGTTTGAAAATCTTGACTTACTCTATACTCTTCATCAACTGCTAAAATCCCTCTTAGTGCTCCATTAGCTTGCTCTTTAAATAGTGCATTTATCTCATCTTTAGTAGCAGTTCTTCCAATTAAAACATTCAGATCCACCATAGAAACATTTGGAGTTGGGACTCTAACACTTTGTCCATGCATCTTCCCTTGAAGTTGCGGTAAAACTAAACCAATAGCTTTTGCAGCTCCAGTAGTAGTTGGGATCATGTTCACCGCTGCTGCTCTAGCTCTTCTTAAATCACCCTTGTGCTTAACATCTAAAATATTTTGATCATTTGTATAGGCGTGAATTGTAGTCATTAAACCTTTTTTTATACCAAAATTATCATCAAGTATTTTTGCGACTGGTCCAAGACAGTTTGTAGTACAACTAGCATTTGAAATAATGCTCTCTCCCAGATATTTTTGCTCATTAACCCCCAAAACAAAGGTTGGAGTATCATCTTTTGCAGGTGCAGACATAATCACTTTTTTAATTCCACTATCTATAAAAACTTGAGCTTTATCTTTAGTTAAAAATGCACCCGTACACTCTAATACAACATCAACCCCAAGATCTGCAAAAGGCAGCTCTTTTGGATCTCTTGTTGAGAAAAGCTTTACCTCTTTATTTCCAATTTTTAGCAAATCATCCGAAATGAGTTTTACATCCTGATTGAAAACTCCATGAACACTATCGTATTGTAAAAGAGTCCTTGTCATATCTCTTTTTGCTGTATCATTAATAGCTACTAACTCAACATCATCACGGTTTGAAATTATGCGCGCAACACATCTTCCTATGCGGCCAAATCCATTTATTGCAATTTTTAATGCCATAACTAATCCTTTTGGTATAATACTTAAAGTGACGCATTTTATCTAAACTGAGGTTAAAAAACTGTAAATGAGATTGGCATTTTTTGGTGGCTCCTTTGATCCACCTCATCTAGGGCATGAAGCCATAATAAAAGAGACACTCTCTTCTTTTAAAATCGACAAACTCATCATAATGCCAACTTGGCTTAGTCCTTTTAAAAAAAGCTTTTGCGCTCCAGCAAATCTCCGCTATGAGTGGGTGAAAAAAGCTTGGGAGAGTGAAAAAGTTACTGTTAGTAGCTTTGAAATTGATTCAAAAAGAGCAGTTCCTACCATTGAGAGTATTGAACATATTAAACTTATCTATAATCCAAAAAAAATCTACCTAATTTTAGGTTTTGATAATTTCAAATCCCTTAAAAATTGGCATAGATATGAGGATTTAAAAAAAGAGGTTGAGTTTGTCATAGCTTCAAGAGAGGGTGAAGAGGCTAAGGGCTTGAAAAATTTAAATATAAATGTTAGCATCTCATCCTCAAAACTTCGTAGTCGCATGGATAGCTCTTTCCTTCCAACTGCCGTGCGTCATCAAGTCTTTAAATATTACCAAACAAGGATAGAAATGGAAAAGAGGGTAGAGAGTATTGTAAGTTTACTAGATAGTAAAAAAGCTGAAAATATTCAAGTGTTTAATATGGAAGATAAAGATTATTTTGTAAGTCAAGTAATAATTGCTTCTACTTTAGGCGAAAGACATGGACTTACACTTTTAGATGAGTTAAAAGATAGATTAAAACCGCTTGGAGAAGAGTTTTTGCACATTGATCCAGCAAGTGAGTGGGTTGTTGTGGATTTAGGAGATATTCTTATACATTTAATGACACCAGAATATAGAGCTAAATATAATATAGAAGAGTTTTTGGCAG
>JAAYLJ010000031.1 GCA_012521935.1 Campylobacteraceae bacterium
TAATTATTGTTTGTTAAATCTAGTCAAGATTGGTGGTCTGTGAAAAGAGTATCCATTTTACCTATTGCGATTTTTATCTATTTAGCTTTACAAGGTACTATTCGTTTTTTGTTTTATGAGAGTTACCTTAATGATGCCTCATCATACGCTCACAACTTAACATACAAAAATGCAAGTATCTATCAAGGATTAATCGACTCTTTTAGGCCTTTACCTGAATCGATTTTTTTAACTTTAATTGATTATCAAGGCTTTAATGAATTAGTTAATGAAGCAAATAAAACAAATGTGAATCAAAAAGAGTACATAAAAAAGGCTCTTTTTGCAACCCTAAAACCAATTTTTGAAGAGAATTTAAAACCAAAGGGTTTTAAGCAATTACAACTTCATCTGCAAAGTAGTGAGCGCTTTTTGCAACTATTTGATCCAAAATCTTATATAGATGAAGGGGTTTTATTCTCCCACTCACAACCTCTTAACAAGCCACTTGTTTATCAAGAAGGATTTGATGGAAAGAGTGGAGATTATCACTATTTTTTCCCACTAATTTTTGAAAAAGAGCGTATTGGCACAATTGAGATGAGCATCTCTTTTGAACACTTTAATAAGAGTGTGAAAAATATAGTAAATTTTGCCATGTCTAAAACTTTAACTACAGATTTTTCTACAGATGAGCTTATGAAATATTTTACTTTAAATAAAAGCAGCGCTCAAAAATTTCAAAGAAAGCTCCTTAGAGTGAATCAAAATGCTCTTGTTTTAAACAATAGCTCCATACTTACAGCTTTCTCACTACAAAATGCAAATGGAGAAAATTCAGGGTATCTTTTTAACTACATAAAAGATGATGATTTTGTTAAAACCTTATTCTCTAGGTTTATAGAAAATACAATTGTAAGTGCAATACTTCTCATTTTAATAATTGTTTTAACTCTTTTTTACTACAGACATGTCTTAGTTTCGCAGTCTTTAAGAGAGCATGGCGCTGCAAAAGCTAGAGCAGATGCTCTACAAAAACAAAACACCTTTTTAAGCGATCTTTTTCAAACCATTCCATCTCCTGCTTTTTTGAAAAACTTAGATGGTGAGATTTTAAAGTGCAATGAAGCTTTTGCAAATTTAATGAAAAAACCATCTAGTAAAATAGTTGGCTCTACCATCTACGAGACTTTAGGAAAAGAGTACCATGAAGATTCAAAAGATGCGGATAATTATGTCTTATCTATCCAAAATCCTTTCACTTGCGAGTATGCCATAAATATTTTTGGCGAAGAGCGGATTTTTATCATTCATAAAAATTTAATTAAAAATAATGGAGAGATTTTTGGAATAGTAGCTATCTTGCAAGAGATTACTGAGAGAAAAAAGTATCAAGAAAGGCTTGAATTAGCACTAGAGGAAAATAGAGTTCAAAAAGCTAGGTTAGAACATGATCATGAAATTATAAATAACTATACCATTTTTGCAAGACTTGATAGCGCTGGAACCATACTAGAAGCTAGTAAGGCTTTAGTGGATGTTAGTGGATTTTCTACAAGTGAATTAGTAGGCAAGGCTTGGCACTCATTTAGTAATGAAAGTGAAGAGACTATATCTTCACTAAGAATAAAAATGGCAGAACAGCCATCTCATAAAGAGATCTTATCTTTTGATAGAAAAGATGGAAATAGATATTGGTTAAAATGTACCATTTTATCCCAAACTTCTAAAGATGATAGAAAATATTATATGGTTTTTGGAACTGATATTAGCAATGAAGTTCATATAAAAAAGCTAAGCACAACAGATGATTTAACTCAAATTGATAATAGAAGAAAATTAACTACGGATTTGAAAAATGCGCTAAGAGTTTCAAAAAGATACCCAGATGAACAGATAGCTTTTATTTTATTTGATATAGATGATTTTAAAAAAGTTAATGATACTCATGGCCATTTAGTGGGTGATGCTATCTTAAAAGAGTTAGCGCATTTAGTAAAAAGTCACTTAAGAGAGGTTGACTCATTTGCAAGATGGGGTGGAGAAGAGTTTGCCATCATTGCTCCAAAAACTGATATGCATGGAGCGCTTAATTTAACTGAAAAGTTAAGAGATTTAATAAGTTCATATAGATTTAAAGATGTAGAGCACATAACTTGTAGCTTTGGAGTTACTGAAATAAAATCAGATGATAGTGTTGAATCAATCACAAAAAGAGTAGATGAAGCACTTTATATCTCTAAAGATAGAGGTAAAAATAGAGTTGAGTTTTTAGCTTAATCTTTTTGCGCAAGAAAAGCCAGAAGCAAACGCCCAGTGAAGATTGTATCCTCCAAGCATTCCTGTTACATTTAAAACTTCACCTACGAAATAGAGCCTTTTTTGGAGTTTGCTCTCAAAACTCTTTGGGCAAATCTCATCGGTGCAAACTCCACCTTTTAACACTTCAGCTTTAACTTCTCCTAAAGTTCCAGCAGGTGCAAAAGAGTAGTTGTGAAATGTTTCTTCTATCTTTGCTAACTCTTCTTTTGAAAACTTCTCTAATGGTAAATCATTTAAATTTACACTAAACAAAAGTGCTTTGGTAAATCTTTTTGGCAAAGGAAGGAGTGAGCTAAGTTGTTTTTTACCACCACTTTTTAAAAGTTTTAAAACATTAAGATTTGGTAAAAAATCTATCTTTATTGTGCCTTTTTTCCAAAATAAAGAGATATTTAAAGCTAGTGGCCCACTAATGCCTTTATGGGTAAAAAGTAGCAAATCTTCAAGAATTTTACCCTCTATTTCCACTCTTGCTTCAATAGAAGTTCCACTTAACTCTTTCATCCAAAACTGCTCTTTTTGCAGCGTCATGGGAGCTAAGGCTGGAGAGGTTTTTACAACGCTATGTCCAAACTTTTTTGCTACTAGGTAGCCAATATCACTAACCCCGCAAGCTGGCCAAGCAGTTGAGCCAGATGCAACAATCAAAGCTTTTGAAAAATAGCTACTATCTTTACTTTTTATCTCAAACAAATCATTTTTAAAATTAACCTCACAAACCTTAAATGAAGTGACTATTTTTTTATCTTGATTTAACTCTATGAGTCTATTTAAAAACTCTTTTGAGCTATTTTTACCAAAGATTTTTCCAAAATCTCTTTTAATAGTTTGAATGTTTTTAAAAAAATTTAAAGAGTTTTTTGAAGTGAAGCTCTCTAGGGCAAAAGAGATAAACTCACTATTTGCTAAATAGTTATTTGTAGATATATTTTCATTTGTAAAGTTGCATTTTCCACCACCACTTACTAAAAGTTTTTTTCCTAAAGTGGAGCTTTGCTCAAGAATAATGCAGCTAGTTTTTTTAGAAATATTTGCAGCGCACATTAAAGCTGATGCGCCGCCTCCTAGGATTGCTAAATCATAAATCATCAGTAGCTTAACTCATCTTTAAAGTGGTTAAAGTTTTGCCTAATAGCTTCATACGCAACTATTCCAACACTTGTTGCAAGGTTTAAACTTCTTCCATCTTTTCCCATTGGGATTTTTATGGATTGGTTTGGATTTTTTTCAAGTAAAAATGGTGGCAAACCTGTAGATTCTCCACCAAAAAGTAAAAAATCATCTTTTTTAAAAGTAGCTTCAAAATATAGTTTTTTAGCCTTAGTTGTTGCGTAGAAAAATCTTGCACTATCTTTGTTATTTTTTTCTAAAAACTCCTCTAAAATCTCCCAAACTTTTAAATCTAACAAATGCCAATAGTCAAGCCCTGCCCTTTTTACAGACTTTTCATCTAAGTTAAAAAGTGTTGGTTTTACTATGTGTAAAGTTGCGCCTATATTTACACACATCCTACCAATACTACCGCTATTTTGAGGAATTTGAGGGTGGACTAAAACTATATTTAACATTAAAAGATAATTGTTTTATTTTGATTTACAAATATCCTATCCTCAAGTGCTAAATCTAAAGCATTTGAAAGTACAACCTTTTCTACATTTCTACCTGCTTTTTGCATCTCTTTCCATCCTAAGGTGTGATCAATGTGAATTACATCTTGAGAAATGATTGGACCCTCATCTAAATCATCATTTACAAAATGAGCGGTTGCGCCTATGATTTTAACTCCCCTTGAGTACGCTTGCTTGTATGGATTTGCCCCAATGAAGGCTGGCAAAAAGGAGTGGTGAATGTTTATCATTTTATTTTTATAGTGTTTTACAAAATCTGGTGAAAGGATTCTCATATATTTAGCTAATACTAAAAAATCTATCTCATATTTTGATAAAACTTTTAGTATCTCCTCTTCATGCTCTTCTCTTTTTAAATCTTCATGAGAAACATGATAGTAAGGTATATCAAATTTTTGTGCTAAAGAGCCTAAATCATCATAGTTTGAAATGATTGCTAATATGTTAGCCTCAAGTTCATTGCTATAATGTTTTAGTAAAATATCCCCAATGCAATGACTCTCTTTTGTTCCCATTAAGACAATATTTTTCTTAGCAACCTTAGAAAGATATATGTTTGCATTGTTTGGTAACATAGCTTTTAAAGTCCCCTTAAAAGCTTCTTTGTCCATAGTGCCACTAAGCTTGGCTCTAAAGAAAAACTTTTGAAACTGAGCGTCAACAAACTCATCATTTTTTATGATATTTAATTGGTATTTAAAAACTACATCAGCTATTCTATATATGAGCCCTTGTTCGTCTTTACAATCTATCTTTAAAATATACTCTTTCATAATTCCTCCACAAAAGATAAAATTATACCAAAGCTTTTTATTAAGTGGTTTTACTAAGCTAAAAAGCAGTATATTAGTATTAAAATTTTTCAAAAAGGCTTTAAAATGAGGGCTTTGTATATTTATGGTACTGGTGGGCATGGTGGAGTTTTAGCCGATATTGCTCATTTAAGAGGTTATGATGAAGTTATCTTTTTAGATGATGAAAACCCAGACTTTCCAAATTTAGAAGATATAGGCAAAAGACAAGATATTCCCGTAGCTTTAGCCATTGAGAGTAACCATAGAAGAAAAGTTTTATTTCAAAAGTTAAAAAGCATGGGACTTAAGATTGAAACTCTTATTCATCCAAGTGCTATCATCTCTAAAAGCGCTAAAATTGAAGAAGGGTGTGCAGTAATGGCTGGGGTTATTATAAATCATGGGGCTATTTTAGAAAAAGGGGTTATTGTAAATAGTGGATCAATAGTTGAGTATAAAAGCACTTTAAAAGAGTTTTCAAACATTGCTCCAAGAGTTGCAATTGCTAGAAATGTTGTGGTAGAGAGCTTAACTCACATAGGAATAGGATCAAGCATAATTCAAGATATTAAAATAGGCAGTGAGTCCATAATTGGGGCAGGTTCTGTTGTTGTTTCTGATATTTTGTCAAATGTTGTAGCTTATGGAGTTCCTTGCAAGATGCAAAAAAAGCGAAATTAGTCTTGCGATTTAAAGTTTTTTTGGATATTATTGAGAGTTTGAAAGATAAGTGCGTTTTATTTATCGGTTTATTATTGTAAGACCTTGCTTCACAGTTAATTCACCCCAAATATATCCGCTAGATTTCGACCACCACCACTTTTGGGGTGTATTTTACAAAAAGGAATGCGAATGTCCATTCAAAACGGTACAGTTAAATGGTTTAACGATGAGAAAGGTTATGGTTTTATCCAACCTGATGATGGAAGTAAAGATGTTTTTGTCCATTTTAGACAAATTAATAACTCTGGAGAGGGTAGAATTACTCTTCTTGAGGGACAAAAAGTTACTTATGAAGTAGGAGAAGGCCAAAAAGGCCCACAAGCAGAGAATGTAACTCCGCTTTAATCTTTAGGCACCTTTTTGGTGCCTAAAAAATCTTTTTTTGCAGATAGTTCTATTCGTCTTAATAACTCTTTTTTTATATCTTTTCCCACAAATCCATCTTTTATAACATCTTTAACAGATACATTTCCACTAAACTTTTCTTCATATATATTTAACTTTTTTGCTCTAAGAAAGTAATCTTCCAAAACAATCCCCACCCACTCATTAAGCGGTTTTTCAAAAGAGATTTTAACTAACTCATAATCACTCAAATAGCTTTTAGGATGGTAAGAGTTTAGTAAATATTTATAATGCTTTTTTGAAAATGAAAATTTATCTAATAAGCTTTTCATATCTATATTTAAAATATGCGCAAATATATAAAGCCAATAAAACTCTTTTAAATGAGATGGAATATTTTTGCTATATCTTTGTAAAGCTCTTGAAACTTTTGCTAAATCTTTCCACGAAAGATTTAAATTAAA
>JAAYLJ010000032.1 GCA_012521935.1 Campylobacteraceae bacterium
ATATAAATATTATATCATTATTAGGAGCAAGCATGTTAGAAGCACTTTTGGGTACCAAAAACCGAGAATTAACATTACAGTATCTTCTTGTATTCAAAGAAGGTTATGCACGGGAGATAGCTAAATATTTTGATGCGTCTTTACCCTCTATCCAAAACCAACTGAAACATTTTGAAGAGAATGGTTTGACACTAAGTAAAAAGTCTGGTCGAACTAAGATCTATTTTTTTAATCCAAGATATGCATTTCTTCCTGAGCTTACTACATTACTTGATAAAGCGAGACTATATTACAAACCAGAGTTAAAAGAAAAACTAGATATGCAAAGAAAACGACCAAGAAGAGTAGGAAAACCTTTATGAAAAAACAAATTAAAGATATGGATTTAAAAGAACTAGGAGGACTGATATGTGATGCTCTTATCGCTAAAGATATACATGTTGTTCTCTCTGGTGGTTCATGTGTAGAAATTTATAGTAGAGGTGAATATACATCTTGGGATTTAGATCTAATCAACCAATACAATGAACAATTTAAAAAGATCCATGCGGTAATGAAGGAACTTGGATTTAAAGAACACAATAAATATTTTGTACATGACGATACAAAATTTTTTATAGAGTTTCCTTCTGGTCCATTAGGTGTTGGTGATGCACCTGTTGAAAATATTGCTGAAATTGATACAGAAGCCGGTGTACTAAGACTTTTAACTCCAACAGACTGTATCAAAGATAGACTTGCTGCATATTACCATTGGGATGATGAGCAATCATTGCAACAAGCTATATGGGTTGCCCAACAAAATGAATATGATCTTCAATCAATAAAAGAGTGGTCTATTAAGGAAGGTTCGGAAGCTAAATATACTATTTTTGAAAATAGTCTCAAACATAGGGATAAGTAATGGCACTAAAACCAGCAGGGGGCAAATACGAAGGTGTTTGGGTCAACGAAGTAAAAAATGGCGACATCTCTTATTACATTAACTATCGTGATGAATTTGGCAAGCCTGTAAAAGTTCAAGTTGGCAAGAAAACCGCAACATCGGACTTTAGTGTTAAAGATGCGTACGCAAAACTCATCGAAGTCAAATACAAACTTCAACACGACCAAGAACCTATCATCAGAGGCGGTAGAATTGCTAAGTTAAAGCTTGATGATCTCTGGGAAGAGTTTTTTATTTATGCAAAAGCGGATAAAAAATCTTGGACTATTGATGAGCAAAATTATAATAAGCATATCAAGCCGATTTTTGGAAATAAGAGTGTAAAAAGTTTGAACTCTTTAGATTTTGAAAAATTCAAGCAAGATCTTTTTGCAAAAGGTTTGAAAGCTCAAACAGTCAAACATCAATTGACACTTATTCGTACAATTATCAATTATGCGCTCAAGCATGATTTAATAAAAAACTTCACAAATCCTCTCAGTAATGGTAAAGTCAAGATGCCTAAAATTGACAATAAACGCCAAGCATACCTTACAAAAGAGGAAGCTAAAGAGATTTTAGATGTTCTAAAATCTATCCATCCCCTCACTTACCACTTGACAGTACTTTTGCTTTTTAC
>JAAYLJ010000239.1 GCA_012521935.1 Campylobacteraceae bacterium
CGCATACCCTCCAGGATAATAATTGGTTTTAAACTCTTTTAAAAGGATGGAAAAAGGAAGTTTTAAAGGAGTTGGACCATATCCTATTTTAATCTCGCCTTGATTAAAACTTACAATGCTTTTTTTTGGCTCTTTTTGAAACTCTTCATTTAAGATTATCTTTTTTTTCTCGCCCTTAAAAGCTAATTCAATCTCAAGCTCACTCTTTGTAGCTAAACCCTCTTTTAATACTCTTGCTTCTATTAGTTTTAAGTTAATTTTTTCGCCATTTAATATTAAAGTTTTATCTAATCTATTTTTCCACGCATTTGCTCTAAAAGCAATATTTACTTTCTCACTTTTCTTATCTTTAATAAACTCAATTTGAATATAAGGCTCACTACTTAAAAAAATATCTTTAATCTCTCCTTTTCTTAATGAAAGAGTTCCTTCAATTCCAAAAAAATGAGTAGATAAAGCGCCAAAAAATATGAGTAAAAATGAGAGATGAAAAATAAATTTTGGAAAACTTTTCCACATTTTTGTTTTGTAAATTACTAAAGCTATATTTAAACAGGTAAAAAATAGCACAAGCCCAAACCACCAAGATTCATAAAAAAAGATTCTAGCTGTATTTGTCCCAAAATCATTTTCTATAAATGTTGCAATTGCAGCTGCTAAACCCATTAAAAGAAGTAAAACTACTGTTAGCCAATACGAAGAAAAAAAACGAAGAAACATATTTATCTTTCAGGAGTGAAATAAAACGGTAAATACAAGGAAGCTTTCGCCTCCTTGTATTTTTATCTAATTATCTATAAAAAGATGATTTATCATCTATATTTTTTTGGTTTTCTGCATCGTATAAGCCTCTAGCTTTTGCATGCTTAATCCACTCTTGCTCTAAAGTTCTTTTGAATTCAAGTTTTTCTTGAATAAGTTTCTCAACATCTAGGCCAGCTAGTTTTTGAGCATTTTCTTTAGTGCTAAAGTCTGGTGCAATAAATTCAGCATCGCCATACTTTGCTAATATTTTTACAAGCTTAATTCTAGCTTGTTGTCCCTCTTCATTTGCAGAAGCAAGTAGTCTTAAAGTCTCTTCTGGTGCATGGAAGAATGATCCGTGACTTGCAATTGAGTAGTCCCATCTCCATTGTCCATGTCTAATGTGAGTTCTAACTTCTTTTAACTCATCATCACTAGCTCCAAGCTCCATTGCTCTAGCTGTTTCAAGGTGAGCTTTAGAAATGTTATCCATTGCGATTTCCATTAGATACTCTTTTCTATCAAACTTTTGCTTAACTATGCCTCTTAATTTCTCTTCACTCTCTCTATGGCAATTCATACAGCTTCTATCCATAGTCTCAAGTGGGCTTCTGATTTGGTGATCAGAGTACTTAACAGCACCTTCTTGAGTATAAGGCATGTGACAATCCGCACATGATACGCCTTTTTGTCCGTGGATTCCAGTTAAGTGCATTTCAAAACCTGGATGTTGCGCTTTTAACATTGGTGTTTTAGAAATAGAGTGAGTCCAGTCAGCAAAATTAATCTCATCATAATACTCTTCCATTCCCTCAGCTGTTAAGCCATTTTTCCATGGAAATGTTACAACCATTGCTGTTTTACCATTATTATCAGTTGCTTTGAAGTAGTACTCTGAGTGACACTGCGCACAAACTAATGATCTTTTCTCTTGGTGAGTAGAATCTGCAAAAGTGTTCATTCCAGCAGAAGCTAAACCTCTATCCATGTATGGTCTTCCCATAGCAAGTTGAGCAGTTTTAGGATCGTGACAATCTTTACACCCAATTGAGTTTATAACCTCTCCGCCATATCTTGCCCACTTACCTGTAAAGTAGTTTAGCTCGCCATCTTCTTCAATAAGTCTTACAACATCTGGTGATTTACAAGTCCAGCAAGATGTTGGCATTGGGCCAGTTTCTGCATCTTTTGGATTTGCAGTTCTAAGTGAGTTTGTTAAGTCTTGAACAGCATAATAGTGACCTCTTGGTGCGTTATAATCTTTAGAAAACGCATATCCCGCCCAAAGAACAGCTAATTGAGGTTTTTTTCCAACCATATCCTCTAAATCATCACTATCTTTGGTTTTTTGCCAAGAGCTATACTGTCTTGGATAATATTTTGCCCACTCTGAGTTAACAGAAGCATTTTGAGGAATGCCCTGAACCTGATTTAAACTTACACGCTCTGCTTCTCGTGCATTAATATTACTTACTAAAAAAAACATAGCTACAATAGCAGCTAAAGAGCCTGTAAGCAATAGTTTTAATTTACTCATCTTTTACTCCCTTTTATAGTACTTCTTTTACACCCAAATTGTTTGGTGTAGTTGTAATGCCTCGCACCTTACCGTGCGGTACGCCTTTATGGCAATCCCAGCATCTTCGTCCCTCTTCTACACTTGTATCATCAAAGCGGTGGTATCTATCCGCATTGCTAACCAAGGTAGAGACAAGGCTCGCATGACAAGAGACACAGTTATCTTGTACACGCTTTGCTCCGTGATCACTTATCTTAATAGCATGATCGTAACTTCCAAGTGTAAAGGCAACTGAGTGATTCCACCCATCAATGGCTTTAGCGATCAGTTTATCCGTCTCGCTTGTTCTTGGGAGATGGCAATCTACACAGGTGACATCCCTTGCATGTGAACTATGTTGCCATGTAGCATATTGGGTATTCATAACATGACAATTTATACACGATTTTGGGTCACTAGAGAGATACGAAAGTGCTTTTGAGGCATGTACTGTATAGGCAAAAAGTCCTACAGCAAAAATAAATGCACCCAGTGCACTAAAAATTAGGAATTTACTTGGTTTCACATTCCCTCCTTGTGTTAGGGTTGGTTGCAACAGCAACACCTCTCTTGCTCAAGCTAACTACCTCCTTTTGAAAAATTGCAACACAAAACACAATAGGTGTTGTCAAGTGGTGATTCTACTAAAAGGACGATAAAAAAAGCATTGACTTAAGTCAAGTCATTGTAGAAAAAAGAGTTTTTTTATTTAAATTGTATTTAAGTTTATTTTCAAAAGCCCATTTTATCGAATTGTCAACTAAGTTAACGATTAATATTTGTGCTTTTTATGTATTTATTTAATACTTTTAAAAATAAATTATTACTTAAATGACGAATTAATCACTCATAAAATTTTGAAAGTTTTTTAAGATTAGAATAAGTTATCTTTTGACTCTCATCAATTTTAACAATTTTGAGTTGTTTAAATTTAGAGAGTGTTCTTGAGAGAGTTTCAGGAGTTATGTTTAAAAATTGAGCTATTTTGGTATTTTTAATATCACCAAAAAGCTCTGGTAACTCTACTATCATCTTAGCCACTTTTGCTTCAGAGTTTAATATCACTTCATTATGGATAACTTCTGACATAATTTTTAATTTTTCAGATAGAGATCTTATGATTTTAAGCGATAAGTTTGGGTTTCCATGTATTAGAGTTTTAAATTTTTCAAAATCTATCTTTAGCACAACACCATCTGTTATGAACTCTGCTGAGGCAGGAAAAGGAATATCTTCAAAATTTGTAAGCTCAGCTACGAATGATTGGGGGTAAAACTGGTGCAAAAAGATTTGCTGACCTTTAAAGTTTGTCTTATAAAGTTTTAAAATACCCTCTACTAAAAGATGAAGGTTTTTTGATCTATCTCCTTCATAAAAAAGAATTTCACCTTTTGAATATTTTTTTGATGTGCTTATATTTTTTAATAATTTTAACTCCTCTTTATCCAATTTTGAAAAGAGTGAAACTTCATTTAAAATGTGCATTTTTAGCCCTGTAAAAACTTTTTTTTACTTTACAATATTGAGTCCATTATCTGGCTTAAGAATATTTAAAATATAATTTTTATTCATTAATAATATTTTCATTAATTTTTTGTTAATAAATAGTTAATTTTATGTTTAATATGTTTTCATATAATCCTTTTGTCCAAACAAAGCAACACCCTTTTTTGTAACCAAGAGCCAACCTCCCGCTAAAACTGGCTCTTGGGTTATTTAACTGCTTAATTACTTTTTATCTGTTATAATCAATTTTATTTTAGTTCATAAAGAAGGATACTGTATGGCGTCTTATGTTGTAGGACACTCTATTCCAGATTCAGACTCAATTTGTGGAGCAATCTCTTTAGCACACTTAAAAAGTGAGCTTGGTGAAGATTGTTATCCTGCAAGAAATGGGGATTTGAATCCTGAGAGCGCTTTTATTTTAAAAAAATTTGGCATCGCTGCGCCAGAGCTTAAAAAAAGTTTTGCAAATGAGCAAGTTTACTTAGTCGATCACTCCGATCTTTCGCAAAGCCCAGAAGATATAAAATCTGCAACTATACTAGGCATAGTAGATCATCACAAGCTTGGAGACATAACTACTGACTCCCCGCTTGAGTGCTGGATAAGACCAGTTGGTTGCTCAAATACTATCATTAAACAAATGTATGATTATTATGATGTTGAAATACCTGTTCAAATAGCTGGAATTATGCTTTGTGCCATACTTAGCGATACTGTTATTTTTAAATCTCCAACTTGTACAAATGAAGATAAAAAAGCTGCAAAAGAGCTTGCTAAAATAGCTGGGATAGATGATTATAAAGCTCTTGGCATGGAAATGTTTAAAGTTAAATCAGACATTGAAAATGCAACCCCAAAAGAGTTAGTCTTTAGAGATTATAAAGATTTTGATATGAGTGGTAAAAAAATTGGAGTTGGGCAGTTAGAAGTTGTGGATTTATCGCTATTTGATGATAAAAAAGAGGCACTTTTTAAAGAGTTAAAAAGTATAAAAAATGAGTCAAATAGAGATAGCGTACTGCTTTTACTAACTGACATAATGGAAGAAGGCTCTTTGCTTTTAGCTGTAAGCGAGGATGAGGGCATCATTGAGGGTGCACTTGGAGCAAAGCTTGAAAATGGAGAAGCTTGGTTGCCTAAGGTTTTAAGTAGAAAAAAACAAGTTATTCCATTTTTAGAAAGAGCCTTTGGTAAAAAATAGTCAATTGCTCAAAAGCTAATTAAGAATCCCATGATATAATTTCGCAAATTTATAAACAGGAGTCAAATGTATCGTTTTGCCCCATCTCCAACTGGAGATATGCATATTGGAAATTTAAGAGTAGCCCTTTTTAACTACATTTGTTCAAAGCAAGATGGAAGAGGTTTTTTCATAAGAATAGAAGATACAGATAAAGCTAGAAACATTGAAAATAAAGATAAAGAGATACTTTCTATTTTAGAAAAGTTTGGCATAAGTTACGACAAACTCTACTACCAAAGCAAAAACTTGAAATTTCATAGGCAATTTGCTGCCCTATTACTTGAAAAAAAAGAGGCATTCTCTTGTTTTTGTACTAA
>JAAYLJ010000033.1 GCA_012521935.1 Campylobacteraceae bacterium
CAGCTATTATAAGCACTGGTTTGCACTTTGTTTTAGCCTCTTTTAAAACAAAATCTATCTCATCAAAATCATGTCCATTAATCCTAGAAACTATCCAATTTTGCGCTTCAAACCTAGCTTTAACATCCTCATTCCATGCTAAAGAAGTATCCCCTTCAATTGTTATATTGTTTGAATCATATATTAAAATTAAATTATCTAAATTTAAGCTTCCAGCAAGTGAGCAAGCCTCGTAACTAATGCCCTCTTGCAAATCTCCATCACCGCAAAGACAATAGACTTTATGATCAATCACCTTTGCCTCATCAGAGTTTAAAATATTGCTTGCATATTTTGCTGCCATTGCAAAACCAACAGCATTTGCAACCCCTTGCCCAAGCGGCCCAGTTGTCACTTCCACTCCTGGAACATCTCTATACTCAGGGTGTCCTGGAGTTTTACTTCCAAGTTGTCTAAACTCTTTTAAATCATTTAAACTTATGTCATATCCACATAGATGATAAAAACTATAAATTAAAGCTGAAGCATGTCCTCCACTAAATACAACTCTATCCCTATTTAACCAGCTTGGATCTTTTGGATTATGCACTAAATGTTCAGCCAAAACAGTCACAATATCAGCTAAACCCATAGGAGCGCCAGGGTGTCCACTATTTGCTTTTTGTACCATATCCGCAGCTAAAAATCTTATCGTATCAGCCTGTTTTTGACGCATACTGTTCATATACTATCCTTTTTTCAAATAACTTTTTGCACCCAAATAGAGCTCTTCTCCCAAAGATCCCCCAATTTTGTCACAAAAAGTTTTTAATTCTATAATCATTTCATTTAAAATTTGAGTTGATTTCCAAACGCCTAAAAGATTGGTAAATGAGTTTTTAACTTCATCATTTCCAGTTGGTTTTCCAGCCTCTTCTTCGCTTTTTGTAGCATCAATTAAATCATCTTTAATTTGAAAAGCAAGTCCAAGTTTTATTCCAAACTCTTCAACTATTTTGATTCTATCTTCTTTACACCCTGCTATAATCATGCCCATTTTAAGTGCAGCCGCTATTAGTTTTGCAGTTTTATTTATGTGCAAAAACTCTAATGAGTTTAAATCAAGCAAACTATTTTCAAAATGACAATCCAAAGCTTGTCCTAAAACCATCCCCTTTATCCCAGCTTTTAAAGCTAAAGTTTTAATGAGTTCACATTTTATTTTTGGATCAAGTGGTGCATTTGCTATTAGATAAAAAGAGTGGGTATTTAAAGCATCTCCAATTAAAATTGCAGTAACTTCATCATACTTTAAGTGCAGGGTTTCTCTGCCTCTGCGAAGTGGAGAGTTGTCCATTGCGGGCAAATCATCATGAATTAGCGAATAAGTGTGGAGCATTTCTACTGCCAAAGCAACAGGTAGTGCATTTTCTAAAAGTAAAGGCGCTTCATGTTCAAGTACTTTTAAAAGTAGCATTGGCCTAAATCTTTTACCACCACAGAGCATCATATATCCAAGTGCTTCTTCATAATGAGGATGAAAACTTTTGACTTTTGGTAAGTTTTTTTCTAAATAGTTTTCAAAAAGTTGTAAATTTTTTTCAAGCAAATTCACACTAACTCCTATTTTGAAGGAATTTCAAAAGTTATAAAAAATTGAAATCCACTGCGCTCAAATAAAAGATGGTGTGTTGTATTTGGTTTTAAAGCTGAAACGATTTTGCGAACTTCATTTGGAGTCTTTACTTCAACTTTTCCAATTTGCATAAGTTTATCTCCATTTTTTAACCCTAAACTACTCACTTTTGAGTTTGGAGTAACTCCTATAAGGTTTAATTTTTCATCAAATCTCATGCCAAGAGGCTCAAGATATGTTTTTCTATAATTTGGTATGGTTGGCCTATTTCTAGTCTTGAGAGTTAGATTTACTATTTTTTCACCTCTTTTAATTTGCAAATCCATACTCTTACCCTTTGGCCAAAACAAAATCTCTTCATTTAACTCTCTTAAGTTTTTAATCTCTTTTTTACCAACTTTTACTATCTCATCACCACTATATAGCCCAATTTTAAAAAATGGATCAACTTCCGTTACTATAAACCTTCCATCTTTTTCTATAAAATTTATGCCAATATCCCCATAATAAAGCTCTTTATATGCTAAAAGGTGCTCTAAAAATCTATTTCCTATAAACTTATCTCCACCAACACCAACTCCGTACATATCGCAACACACACCTGTTATGATTGCTCCTTTAGACGCACTAAAAGTTAGCTTATCAAAATCTCCAAGCGCCTTTCCTAACTCTTTTAACTTGCCAATTTTAGCAGTTCCATCTCTATTTACCCCAAATAAGTAGCTTCCTTGTTTTAAAACTCTCTCTTCATTTTGAGGTACAAAATAGAGCTCTTTAGTAGGTTTAACTAAATATAAATTTAAAAATGGATCATATTTTATGTAGTTTTTTGGAGCTTTTCCCCCACCAAGCACAATAGCAAACTCTTTTGAAATGGCAATTGCAGGAGTGCCCTCAAAGTCAATATACGCAGATCTATTTTTCTTAAAACAAGCAGTAACATCTTCATTGGTTGGACCATTTGCAAATAGTGCAAAATTAAAAAGGGACAAAAATACAATAAAAAGTTTAATAGTTTGCTCCTGTAAAATTTGTAAACATTCTTGCAGCTGAACTTTTTTTATCATCCTCAACCATAGTTAAAACATCATTTATTGCGCTAATTAAAAGAATTTGTAAAGACTCTTTATCTTCAAGCAAGCTATCATCAATATCCAAATCTACAACCTCGCCCTTTCCGCTCATGCTAACTTTTACCATGCCGCCGCCACTTTTAGCCGTAAAAGTTTTTGACTCTGCCTCTTTTTGCATATCTTTTGCTTGTTGTTGCACTTTTTCTAGCATTTCACCCATTTTAGAAAAATCAAAATTATCAAACATTTAAATGGTATCCCTTATCTTTTGAATATTGTTTTTCTCATCTACTAAAACTGCAATTGGTTTATACCCCTCAAGCTCACTCTCATCAAAAAGTGCATAAGCTATTATGATAATCTTATCTCCTACATGAACCTTTCTTGCAGCTGCCCCATTTAGGCAAACTTCCCTCTTGCCAAACTCACCCTTAATCACATAAGTAGAAAATCTTTCACCATTATTAATATTAACAATATCCACCTTTTGGCCTACTCTTAGCTTTGCTGCCTTCATTAACTCTTCATCAATTGTAATTGAACCTACATAGTTTAAATTAGCATCTGTTACTGTGGCGCGGTGAATCTTGCTATAAAGCATTTCAAATCTCACGCAAAATCCTTAAAATTTGATTATTTAGTATCTATTTTACCATATTTTTTATCTTTGATTTCTTTTAACCACTCTTTTACTATCTTCCTATCGCTAAAGGGATATTTCTCTCCTTTTATCTCTTGATACTCTTCATCGCCTTTGCCTAAAATGAGTAAAACTTCCCCCTCTTGCAAGCTGTTTAATGCATAAATTATCGCTTCTTTTCGATCTTTTATAACCTTATCTAGCGACTTAGTTACTCCTTGCAATATATCTTCTATTATCTTTTCTGGATCTTCACTGCGTGGGTTATCGCTAGTTAATATAACTCTTTTAGCATATCTTGAAGCCACGCTTCCCATTAGTGGTCTTTTAGTTTTATCCCTATCTCCACCAGCTCCAAAAAGTACGATAAGCTCACTATGTTTTAATGAATTTAAAACTTTTTTCATTCCATCAGGCGTATGAGCAAAATCAACTATGACTAAAGGATTTTTAGATACAACCTCAACTCTCCCACTAACTCCTCCAAAGTTTGAGATTGTTTTTTCTAACTTACTAACTGAAGGGTTAGCTAAAAGTTTTACAGCTGAAGCAGCAGCTAAAAGATTGTAAAGATTAAAATCTCCATGAAGTGCAGAACTTATCAAATATTCACTATCTAAAAGAGAAAAAACTGCGCTAATTCCATCTTTTAAACTATATGCTTTAACTAAAAATTCCCCTTTGTTTTCTACCCCATATCTATAACTATTTTTTGTATTGTAATTAATCTTCTCTTCATCACTATTTATTAGTTTTAAACTCTCATCGCTAAAAAATCGACTCTTTACATTTTTATACTCTTCCATACTTTTGTGAAAATCTAAATGATCTTGCGATAAATTTGTAAATATTTTAAGAGCAAAATCTAAAGATTCAATTCTATCTTGAGCAATGGCATGAGAGCTTACCTCCATGATAAAATAGTTACATTTTTCTTTAGAAGCTAAAGCTAAATTTGATAATGTTTCTAAAATTGAAGGGGTGGTAAGAGAGTGAGGTTTTATCTGTTTTTCATTTACAAAAAATCCTCTTGTGCCTTGTAATGCGCACTTTTGACCTAAGTCTAAAAGCATTGAATATATTGCTGCTGCGGTTGTTGTTTTTCCATTAGTTCCAGTTATGCCAACTATTTTGATATTTTTATCAATTCCTAAAATAGAAAAACACTCATATGGCGTTAAAATTTTAACTGAGTTTTTTGCCTTAACATCATTTAAATAACTTTTATTTTGGGAGGTTAAAACAAAGGCTGTCTTTTGATCGCACTCTAAAGATGAGTCAGTTAAAGACTCTATATTTTCATGTTTTACTGCTACTTTCAAGAGTGTTTACTACCATGAGCTTTTTTTAAAAGATTGTGAAATTTTATCTCATTTGGAAATATAGAGACTGCATTTTCAAGATACTTAAATGAAATATCAATAAATCCATGTTCAATTAATTTATCTAAAAAATCTATGAAGTCCACTTTTTTAGAAATTATGACTTTGGTTGAAAACATTATATTCTCAAACGCCTCTTTAAAGCTTCTTGTCTTTACAAGTTCCATAAAATCATCATAACTTATCCCATCTTCTTCATCAATATGAGCTTGCAATACTTGGTTTTCAAAAATAGATAGAAGTTTATCAGGCCCAATTTCAAGCGAATCAATAATCTCTTCAAGCAAAGCATCATTTTCTGTAGAATTTTCTTCATTTAAAGTGTAATATTCAAATAAAGAGTAAGCCTCTTCCTCTTTTTGAGCTGCTAAATCAGTCAAAATGATAAACATCCTAAGCTCTTTATCATTAGGATCTTCTTTAAAGGCTAAAGAGAAGTAAAATAGCGCTCTATTAAATTCTCTTGCTAAAAAACACTCTATTCCTAAAGATTTAAATTTACTCAAACTCATCTATCATATGCTCCATTCCAGGTGCAATATTTATAACTTCAATCTCTGGATGAATATCGATTCTAAGTTGTCTTTCAATGCCATATTTAAGTGTTTGTCCACTAGCAGCACACCCAACACAAGCACCTTGAAGTTGAACAAAAACTTTTCCATTTTTAATAGCAAGCAACTCCATCCCACCGCCATCTAATGCTAACATTGGTTTAACTTTTTCAAGTGATTTTTCTACAGCTGGAAACAACTCTTCATCGCTAAAAGGTAACATATGCACTCCTAAATAGTTAAGTTAGAGCATTGTAGCAAGAAAAGTTTAGAGTTTGATTTAATTGAAGAAAAAGGGGCCCAAGGCCCCAAAAATTATACTAAAGATATAAAAGCCATCAAGGCAGCATCACCTTGTCTGGTTCTAGTTTTAACTATTCTTGTATATCCACCATCTCTTTGCTCATATCTTGGAGCAATCTCTTCAACTAATTTTTTAGTTGTCTCTTTGTCTTGAAGTGCAGCAAAAACAGCTCTATGTGAATTAAAATCACCTTTTTTTGCTTTTGTGATTAGTTTTTCAATATAAGATCTTAACTCTTTTGCTTTAGCTAAGGTAGTCTCAATCTTTTCTGCTTTGATTAAAGCAATTGACATATTTTTTAAAAGAGCACTTCGATGCGATGAAGTGCGTCCTAGTTTTCTATATCCATGTTTGTGTCTCATAGATTTATCCTCATTAGTTTGAATTCATCTCTTCGATGCGTTTTTTAACGCTATCTATAAGTTGCGCGGATCTCTCCTCGCCTAAAGGAAATCCTATCTCTTCCATTACGTTTTTTATCTCTTCAAGAGATTTTTTTCCTAAATTTTTAATCTCTTTAATTTCAGCTTCACTCATAAGTACAAGCTCGCCCACTATCTTAATATCTGCTCTATCAAGACAGTTAAAGCTTCTAGCACTTAATCCTAACTCTTCAATTCCTTGGAAAAGTTTTGAAGCCTCTTCGCTAAAAGTAGAATCTTCTTCTTTAATATCAACATTAATGTCTAATACTTTATTAAATACCGACATTTGTTCATACATTGCCTCTAGAGAGTTTTTAAATGCTTCTACTGGACTTATTTGACCATCTGTTTCAACTGTAAAGATAACTTTTTCAAAATTTGGATTATCTTCAACTAAAACATTTTCAATGTCATATATGGCTTTTTTAACTGGTGTAAAAAATGCGTCAAGAGCTATATATCCCTCTTCAATACCATTTCTTAAAGTTTCACTAGGAACATATCCAATGCCTCTTTCTACAATAACTGAAAATGTAAGTTCTGCATCTTCATTTATGGTTGCTAAGTAAGCATCTGGGTTAACAATTTCAACCTCATCACTAGCTAAATCTCTTCCATAAATCTCTTTTGGCCCATTAAAAGTGTAGCTAGCCTCTACTCTTTTAGCTTCATTGCTTATCTTAAAGCGGATATTTTTTAAGTTGATTATAAATAGAGCAACATCTTCTAGCATTCCTCTAATGCTATCAAACTCATGAGAAACTCCCTCAATTTTTATTGCAATTGGAGCATACCCAACAGTTGCGCTATATAGCAATCTTCTTAATGGATGAGCTAAAGTTATAGCAAAACCAGCTTCAAATGGATAAGCTGTAATCTTAACACTATTTTTAGCAATATTTTCCACTTCAATTTCAGTGGGCATGTACGCAGATGTTTTAATTTTTTTCATCGTACCGCCTTTTACTTAGAATACAATTCAACAATGAGTCGTTCCTCTACAGGGATAACCACCTCTTCTCTTTCTGGAATGCGTGTAAAAATACCAAATAATTTATCTTTTTCCACATCTACCCATGGAACAATGCCAGTTTGGCTTGTTAACTCCATAGCTCTTAAGATTTGTGGATTTTGTTTTGATCTCTCTCTTACTTCAACTTTTTGTCCAGGCCTTACTCTGTAAGATGGAATGTTGATCTTTTTACCATCTACTAAAAGGTGTCCATGAGTTACAAGCTGTCTTGCAAATCTTCTAGTAGTTGCAAGTCCCATTCTATAAACAACATTATCAAGCCTTTGCTCAATTAGTTGAACTAAAATAGTTCCAGTATTTCCATCTCTTCTTGAAGCATCTTTAAATAGTCCTAAAAATTGCTTTTCAGAGAGCCCATACATAAATTTTGCTTTTTGCTTCTCTTTTAGTTGCAATCCATATTCGCTAATCTTAGCTCTTCTTTGCCCATGTTGTCCTGGAGCATAAGGTCTTTTATCTAAAGCGCTCTTTCCTGCAAGACGGCGCTCTCCTTTTAATGCTAGGCTAACCCCTAGTCGTCTTTCTAATTTTTCAACTGGTCCTCTATATCGTGCCATAGTTATTCTCCTATTCTCTTATACATTTCGCTTATACTCGGCGACGCTTCGGTGGCCTGCAACCGTTATGAGGAAGGGGTGTAACATCTTTAAAGAAAATAACTTTTATCCCTTCAACTGAACCAATGCTTTTAACAGCGGTTTCCCTGCCGCTTCCTGGGCCTTGTACTTTAATTCCCACCTCTTTAATTCCATGTTCTTTTGCTTTATTTAAGGCATCTTCTACTGCTTGTTGGGCAGCATAAGGAGTTGATTTTTTACTTCCTTTAAAGCCTAAACTTCCAGCACTACTCCATGAGATAACATTACCCATCTCATCAGTTATTGTTACAGTTGTATTATTAAATGTAGCGGAGATATGGATAATTCCTCTTGCTATATTTTTCTTAACTACTTTTTTTCTAGCTACTTTTCGTTTTGCCATTGTTCACTCCTTGCCTTACTTAGCTTTTGCGCCGACGGTCTTCTTTTTCCCTTTGCGTGTTCTGGCATTTGTTTTAGTTTTTTGCCCACGAACAGGAAGACCTTTTCTATGTCGTAAGCCTCGGTAGCTCCCAAGGTCCATTAACGATTTAATATCCATCGCAACACTTTTTCTTAAATCACCCTCAACTATATATTTTCCTTGAATCTCATTTCTAATTGCAGCAGCATCTTCTTCGCTTAGCTCATGAACTCTTTTGTCATAAGGAATGCCAGTTGCATCTAAAATCAATCTTGATGTATGAAGACCAATTCCATATATATATGTTAATGCGTATTCAACACGCTTTTTTTTCGGTAAATCTACACCTGAAATACGAGCCATGAACTATCCTTGTCTTTGTTTGTGTTTTGGAGTTTCGCAAATCACACGCACGACTCCGCGGCGCTTAACAATCTTGCATTTCTCGCACATCTTCTTTACAGAAGCCCTTACTTTCATCTATATTCTCCTAATGGATTATTCCACTTTTTATTTACTGCCTTAGGTTTAATGATGAATAATTAAACCAATTATTGAAAAAATAGTGGTCACTTTATCAATAATTCTTCGCACAGTTTTGCAAAAGGGGCATAGTATATCTAAATAAAGCTTTTGGCTTACTTATATCTATATGTAATCCTGCCTTTATCTAAACTATATGGAGTTAGCTCCACTTTTACTCTATCTCCTGGCATTATTTTTATATAATGCATCCTCATTTTTCCAGCGATATGGCATAAAATCACATGCTTATTATCAAGCTCAACTTTAAAGGTTGCGTTTGGTAAAGCTTCTACAACATCGCCATCAATCTCTATGATGTCATCTTTTGCCATCTATCCTCCTATTTTGATCTATCTATTGAGATAATTTTAGCTCTACTATCAACTATGGCAACAGTATGTTCATAATGACTGGTTCTAAGCCCATCTTTTGAAACAACTGACCATTTGTCTTCTTTAATAATTGGTGTACCATCTTTTTGACAAACCATTGGCTCTATACAAAAAACCATTCCATTTTTGATTTTCGGCCCTTGTTTTGGGTTTTTGCCCTCTAAATAGTTTGGGATTTCAGGCTCTTCATGAGGCTTTCTTCCAATCCCATGTCCACAAAATCCTCTTAAAGGCACATACCCTCTATCTAAAATAAACTGCTCTAAAAAATAACTTAACTCTTTAAACCTCATGCCCTCTTTTATATAATCAATCGCTGCATACAAGGCATCTTTTGAGCAAGCTATTAAATCTTCATCTTCTTTTGAAATTTTCCCAATGGGGATTGTCATTGCAGCATCACCATACCAACCTTGATATTCACTTCCAATATCAAGTCCTAAAATATCTCCCTCTTTAACAACTCTCTCATCAGGTATGCCATGAATTACCACTTCATTTAATGAGGTACACACTCCTCCAGGAAAACCATACAATCCTTTAAAAGCTGGCCTAACATTTAATTTATGTAAAAACTCTTCGCCATAATTATTAATTTGCGCTAAAGTCATTCCTGGTTTAACTATCTCTTTTAAATAATTTAATGTTTTAGCCACGCACTCACCAGCCCTAGCGAGTTTTTCAATCTCGCTGGGCTTTTTTAAAGTTATCGCCATCTATAGGCCAACTGCACTAAGAGTTTGATATTTATTCATATACATTTGAGCTTCTATTTTTCTCATAGTATCAAGAGCTACTTGAACAACAATCAAAACTGCCGTTCCTCCAAAATAAAATGGAACTCCCATAACTTTTACTAAAACCCATGGAAGAGTAGAGATAAGTCCTAGATAGATAGCTCCAGTAAAAGTCAACCTACTTGCAACTTCATTTAAAAAGTTAGCAGTGCTTGTTCCTGGTCTAAGCCCAGGTATGAAACCACCCTGTTTTTTTAAGTTTTCTGAAATATCTTTTGCATTAAAAACAATTGACGCATAAAAATATGAGAAAAAGATAACAAAAAGAAATGTTAAAACATTAAAAAAGTAACTATTTGGATTTAAAAAGTCATTTATTGCTTGGATATATCTATTATCGCTTGCTTGTAAAATAGTTGATGGGAACATTAAAATTGCAGATGCAAAGATTGGTGGAATAACACCAGATAAGTTCACTTTAATAGGCACATAGTTCATTATTCTTTTATCTTGATTTTGCATCATGACTTTTCTAGAATATGAGACAGGAATGCGCCTCTCACCCATTTCAACATAGATAATAGTTCCAACGGTTGCTAAAATTACCGCAACTATTCCAATCACTACTAAAAAGTTTAATTCGCCTGTATTTACTAAGTTGATAGTTCCGCCAATCGCAGATGGAATTCCAGAAACAATACCAGCGAAAATAATTAAACTAATACCATTTCCAATCCCTCTTTGAGTGATTTGCTCACCAATCCACATAAGAAGCATTGTGCCAGTTAGCATTGAGACTGCAGCAACTGATACAAAAGTTCCAGTATCAATCATAATAGCACTCTCTCCGCCTCTTCCTGTCATGCTTTGAAGACCTATGGAGACTCCAACTGCTTGAACAATCGTAATTCCAATGGTTGCATATCTAATAATTTGCATATATTTAACCATTCCATCACGCTCTTTTTTCATCTTTCCAAGATTTGGAAAAGTAGCAGCTAGTAACTCCATAACAATTGAAGCGGTAATGTATGGCATTATACCAAGGGAGATAATACTAAGCCTCTCAGCTGCCTTTCCACTAAACATATTAAATAGCCCCAAAGCATTGGAGCTATTTGAGTCAAAAAACTCTTTGATAACATCTATGTTTACGCCTGGAACTGGCACATAAGCTAAGATTCTATAGGCAAACAAAAAAGCTAAAGTGATGAGAATTTTGTTGGTTAATTCTTTCCCCATTTTAATTTCCACTTACAGTTACATTATCATCTTTAATCTTTGCAACTAGCGCTTTTGCCTCACTTCCTATTAGTTTAACTCTTTTGATTTTAGTTGTCATTTTATGAATAGATTTTATACTATCAATAGTTATCTCTTCTAACTCTAAAATTTCTCTATTTTTATCTACATTAATAGCATATGGCTTAACCACTCTTGAGTTAAATCCAACTTTTGGAAGTCTTCTTTGTAGTGGTTGCTGACCGCCTTCAAAGCCTCTTTTTATACTAAAGCCTGCTCTAGCTCTTTGACCTTTATGTCCTTTTGCTGCAGTCTTTCCTGTTCCACTTCCTTGCCCTCTTCCAACTCTTTTTTTGCTATGAGTCGAGCCAAGTGCTGGAGTTAAATTTTCTAATGACATAATTTTTCCTTTTTTACAATCTTAGCTTTTAATCATGCTTAAAGCTTTGATAGTTGCACGAACAACATTAGAAGAGTTATTTGAACCAAGAGATTTAGTCAAAATATCTTTAATGCCCGCTAGCTCTAAAACTGGTCTAGTTGAACCACCTGCAATAACTCCAGTACCCTCACTAGCTGGTTTAAGTAAAATACGACTAGCGTTATATTTAACTTCAATGTCATGAGCTATGGTTGAGCCTTTAATATCAACTTTTATAATATTTTTAAAAGCATTATCTACTGCTTTTTTGATTGCATCTGGAACCTCTTTTGCTTTTCCAAATCCATATCCAACTAAACCATTTCGGTTTCCAATTACCACTAATGCTGTAAAACGAAAACGGCGACCACCTTTTACTACTTTGGTAACCCTGCCGATATTTACGATTACTTCTTCAAACTCTTCTTTATTGTATTTTTCCATCTTTGTTTCCTTATCGACTTATCGGTTAAAGCTTAATGCCATTTTCGCGCATCGCTTCAGCAAAGGCTGCAACAACACCATGATACAAATATCCATTTCTATCAAACTTTACCTCTTGAATACCCTTTGCCACCAAAGCTTCAGCCATAGTTTTTCCTAAAATAGCCGCACCCTCTTTATTGGCCTTAAGATCCATCTTTTTACCATCAACCGCAGCTAAAGTTGTACTATTTACATCCTCTATAGCTTGTGCATAAACTCTACGATTTGATCTAAAAATTGAGACTCTAGGGCACTCAGGTGTGCCAGAGATTTTACCACGCACTCTAAGCTTTCTTTTTTGTCTGAGTGCTATTTTTCTTTTTAAAGTTGTTTCTCTCATTTATAGTCCCTTACTTCTTGGATGTTTTGCCAGCTTTTCGGATAATGCGCTCATCAATATACTTAACGCCTTTACCCTTATATGGCTCTGGTGGTCTAAATTCTCTAATCTTGGCAGCTATCTGTCCCACAACTTGTTTATCATCACCTTTTATAGTAATAACATTTTTTTCAACACTTATATCTATATCGTTTGGAAATTCATAATGAACTGGATGTGAAAAACCAAGTTGCAATTCAAGAACCTTGCCATTTACTGCAGCTCTATACCCAACACCATTAACTTCTAATTTTTTTGTAAAACCTTCAGTTAATCCAATTACAATGTTACTTGCAAGAGATCTATAAAGTCCCCAAAAAGCGTGATCTTTTCTATCATCTCCCTTTGGTGAAAACTCTAAACTTCCATCTTTAAAGCTCATAGATACTTGATCTTTTGTATCTAAAACTTTTTCAATGTTACCTTTTTTAAATATCGCTTGATCGCCATCAAGCTTTAACTCTACACCTGCTGGAATAACCACAGGCATCTTTCCAATTCGTGACATTTTTATCCTTTTTACTTGTCTACGATATGTCTACTTTTAAGAATGGATACCGAATACCATAAAAAGTAAGGGCAGCTTACCAAATACTGCAAAGCAACTCACCGCCTACTCCACTTTTATGAGCTTCTTCATTACTCATAACGCCTCTTGAAGTACTTACAATAACGGTGCCATAACCATTTTTAAATCTTTTAATTTGATCTTTGCCTCTATATACTCTTCTACCTGGCTTAGAGATTCTTTTTACTTCATTTATAACTCTATTACCATTTTCATCATACTTTAAGACAACATTTACAAATTTTTTATTTCCATCTTCAACTACATTGTACTCTTCAATGTACCCTTTAGCTTTAAATATGCCAAGGATAGCTTCAACAGCATTTGTGTGGAGCAGTTTTGTAGTCTCTAATTTTCGCATTGATGCATTTCTAATTCTAGTTAACGCATCAGATATTAAATCATTCATCATAGCTATATCCTTACCAACTTGCTTTTTTCAAACCAGGAATCAATCCCTCATTTGCCATTTTTCTTAGGCAAACTCGGCACAATCCAAAATCTCTATAGACTGAGTGCGGACGCCCACACACTTGACACCTAGTATAAGCTCTTACTTTAAACTTTGGCTTTCTTGCAGCCTTAGCTATCATAGATTTTTTAGCCATTACTTCTTCCTTTAGCAAAAGGGATGCCCACTAGCTCTAAAAGTTTGTGTGCTTCCTTATCTGATTTCGCAGTTGTTACTATCGCAATATTCATTCCATGAGTTTTAATAATCTTGTCATACTCAACCTCAGGAAACATTAACTGCTCATTTAATCCAAAATTATAATTTCCTCTTCCATCAAATCCATTGCGTGGCAAACCACGGAAATCCTTAACTCTTGGAAGTGCAACAGAGATAAGCTTATCTAAAAAAGCATACATATTTCTGCCTCTTAGTGTTACTTTGATGCCAACAGGAAAGCCCTCTCTAATTTTAAATCCTGCAACAGATTTTTTAGCCACAGTACTTAAAGCTTTTTGCCCTGCGATTAAAGAGATGGTATCTGTCATGTTTTGCAAAATTTTATTGTCTTTTGCATTATCCCCTGCTCCAACACTAATGATGATTTTCTCAATAGCTGGAATTAGCATTGGGTTTTTTATGCCAAGAGCTTCTACTAAAGCTGGCTTTATCTCATTTTTGTATTTTTCTTGTAATCTCATCTCTTAACCCTCTACTTTCGCAACATTTGAAATATCAATAGGCATCTCTTTATTTATAAATCCGCCTTCAGGGTTTTTATCGCTTGGCTTTACAGCTTTTTTAGCAAGCTTGCATCCTTTAACTACTACTTGTCCTTTTTTAGGCATTACTTGTAAAACCTCTCCAGTTTTACCTTTATCATCCCCTGCAATTATCTTTACAGTGTCGCCTTTTTTTATCTTATATTTAATAGCCATGGTTACAGTACCTCCGGAGCTAAAGAGACAATTTTCATAAAGTTAGCGTATCTTACTTCCCTACTCACTGGTCCAAAGATACGAGTTCCTACTGGCTCTTTTTTACCATCTAATATAACCGCAGCATTTTCGTCAAAACGGATAAGTGAGCCATTTTCTCTTTGAATCTCTTTTTTTGTTCTAACAATGACAGCTTTTACTACCTGTCCTTTTTTAATCTTTCCATTAGGTAATGCTTTTTTAACTGACGCTACAATAACATCACCAACACTTGCATATCTTCGCTTGCTTCCGCCTAATACTTTGATACACATAATCTCTTTTGCACCGCTATTGTCGGCAACAGTCATTCTTGTAAAACTTTGAATCATTACTCTACTCCTGTTGCAACTACAGCTTTTAGGCGAAATGATTTTCTTTTAGAAAGTGGTCTGCACTCAACTGCAACAACCGTATCACCTGGAGCTGTCTGATTTTTTTCATCATGGACTAAATACTTTTTAAATCTTTTGACAAATTTGCGGTAGCGTGGATGCATTACTTTTCTCTCCACAAGCACAGTAGCAGTTTTATCACCTGCTTTTTGTACTACAACACCTTGTATCTCTTTTTTTAATGACATGTTCATACCCTCTTACTTATTGGCAGCAATTGCTGTTTTAATGCGTGCGATATCTTTACGCACTTCACGGACTTCATTAGGGTTAGTTAGCTGCATTGTTTTAAGCTTTTGTCTTAAGGTAAAAAGCAGCAACTTTTTCTCTTTTAATAACTCTGCCAACTCGGCAGCTGTCTTGTCTTTTAAATCAATATATTTCATTTTCACTCTCTCGCGTAATTATTTTCGCTTTAAATGGTAACTTATGAATCGCTAGAGTTAGTGCTTCGCGAGCAAGCTCTTCACTTACACCTGACATTTCATAAATGATTCTGCCTGGTTTAATATTCATAACCCACTTCTCAACTCCACCTTTACCTTTACCCATTCTTGTCTCAAGTGGCTTTTTAGTAAGTGGCTTATCTGGAAAAACTCTAATCCAAGTTTTAGCTTGTCTTTTTACATGACGAGTCATTGCAATACGACCAGCTTCAATCTGTCTTGAGTCAATTCTTCCAGCCGAGATAGCTTTAATTGCGAAATCTCCATAGGCAATAGAAGCTCCACGAGTAGCTTTACCTCTATTTCGCCCTTTCATCATTTTACGATATTTCGTTCTTTTTGGCATCATCATGGCTATTTACCTTTTTTTGATCTTGGGCTTCGCTGGCGTTTTGGCTCTTCTGGCTTTTCAGCTTGGATACCTTTAGCTAGTACTTCGCCTTTAAAGATCCAAACTTTAACACCAATGTTTCCATATGTTGTATGTGCCTCAGCAAAACCATAGTCTATTTTAGCTCTTAGGGTATGAAGTGGAACTCTACCTTCTAAATACCACTCTGTTCGAGCCATTTCTGCACCACCTAATCTTCCAGATACAGAAACTTTAATCCCTTTAGCTCCAGCTTTTTGAGCTGATTGGATAACTTTTTTCATTGCTCTTCTAAAAGCAACTCTTCTTTCTAACTGCATAGCAACATTTTCTGCTGCAAGTTGAGCTGAAGCTTGTGGTCTTCGCTCCTCTTTAATATTTACATTTACCTCTTTTTGAATTAAGGCTTGAAGAGTAGTTTTTAGTTTTTCAATATCAGCACCCTTTTTTCCAATAATGATCCCAGGTCTTGCTGCTACAACTGTTACTCTTAATTTTTTAGCAGTTCTTTCAATTAAAATTTGGCTAACACCAGCATAATACAACTCTTTTTTCAAGAATGTTCTAATAGCGTGGTCCTCTTTTAAATTTTCTGGAAGTGTTTGCTTACCAGGAAACCATCTAGACTCCCAGTTTCGATTAATGCCAAGTCTTAAACCAATTGGATTTACTTTTTGACCCATCTTAATCTTCCTTCTTTGCTTGCTTACTAACTTCTACCAACACATGAGAGGTTGGTTTGCGAATGCCACTGGCACTACCTCTAGCTCTTGGGCGAAATCTTTTAAGAACTGGACCCGCATCAACTCTGCATGAAGATACGACTACCTCATCTGGCTCATATCCGCCATTTGCTACTGCTGAAGCAATAACTTTTGAGATAACTCTTGCTGCTTTGTTTGGAGTAAATTCTAAAGTAGCTAGTGCATACTCAGCGTTCATCCCTTGAATCTCTCTTGCAATTAATCTTGCTTTTGTTGGAGATAGTCTGGTAAATTTTAATATTGCTCTACTCATATCTTATCTCCTATTTCCCTATCTTCTTTTGTACTGAACCTCTATGTCCTTTAAAGGTTCTTGTTGGTGCAAATTCACCTAATTTATATCCGACATGATTTTCAGTAACATACAAAGGTATAAAGCTTTTTCCATTATGTATGTGGAAAGTTAAACCAATCATTTCAGGAAGAATAGTGCTTCGTCTTGACCATGTTTTTATAGGCTTTGTATCTTTACTCTCTTTAGCTTTCGTGACTTTTTTCATGATATGTTCATCAATAAAAGGCCCTTTTTTCAACGATCTAGCCATTGTTATTTTCCTTTCCTTCTAGAAATGATAAGCTTATCACTTGCCTTCTTGCGGCGAGTTTTAGCCCCTTTTGTAGGTTTACCCCAAGGAGTTACAGGATGACGACCAGAGTTTTTCTTACCTTCACCACCACCATGAGGGTGATCTACTGGGTTCATTGCTGAACCTCTTGTTTGAGGTCTGATACCCATGTGTCTAATTCTTCCTGCTTTACCAATTGTAATATTTATATAATCTTCATTTCCAACAGCACCAACAGTTGCCATACACTCTGCAAGCACCTGTCTCATTTCGCCACTTGGGAGTCTTAAAATTACATATTTTTCTTCTTTACCCATTAATTGAACATATCCACCAGCACTTCTTGCTATCTGTCCGCCTTTGCCAGGCTTTAACTCAATATTGTGTAAAATTGTTCCAATTGGTAGATTTTTAAGTTTCATAGCATTGCCAGGCTTTATGTCTAATCCTGCCTCAGCTGCTTCAACTTTATCTCCAACGCTTAAACCTTGTGGAAGTAAAATATATCTTTTTTCTCCATCAGCATATACGATTAGAGCTATCTTACAGTTTCTATATGGGTCATATTCAATGGCTTCGACTTTGCCAGGAATTCCATATTTTCTTCTTTTAAAATCTATAATTCTATAAATCTTTTTAGCTCCAGCCTCTTTATGCCTTGAGGTGATTCTTCCTTTATTGTTTCTTCCAGCAGATGCAGGAAGTTTTTTCAATAAGCTTGGCACACTGGCTTTACTTGTAATATCTTCTGAACTAACTCCACTCATATATCTTCTACTAGGAGTGTATGGTTTGTAAGTTTTAATTGCCATAATTATGCCTCCAGATTCTCAAGTTGCGCGCCTTCTGGCAACTTTACATAGAATTTTTTATAATCAGCCCTGCTTCCTATGCGCCCTTTAAATCTCTTTACTTTTCCACTCATTCTTAAAGAGTTAACACGCAAAGGAGTAAATCCAAAATACTCTTTTAATACTGCTTTGAGTCCATTTTTTGTCATTTTTGGAGAAGTTTGGATAACTACAACCCCATCTTCTTGAAGGCCTAGGGTTTTCTCAGTATATAAAATTGCTTTGATATCGGTAATATCTGCCATTTTTAGCCCTCTCTTACTAATGTTTCAAAAACTGATTTTTCAATAATAACCGCACGATAAGTTGCAACTACATATGCATTAATCTCATTTGGCTCTACTAAATAACAGTTACTTAAATTTCTAAATGCTAAAAAAGTCTTCTCATCAATAAGTTCTTTAATAATTAGCACATCTCTAACATTTAATTTTTCAACTATTTTTGCAGCATCTTTAGTCTTTCCAGACTCAACTGCAATATTATCAACTACAAACAAAGCTCCACTAGCTGCTTTTTGGTTTAACGCATATAAAAGTGCTAATTTTTTCTGCTTTTTATTTACTTTTTGAAAATAATTTCTATCTGAACTTGGGCCAAAGATTACGCCTCCGCCAACCCAAAGTGGGCTTCTTCTGCTTCCTGCTCTTGCGCTTCCTCTACCTTTTTGACCCCAAGGTTTTTTCCCACCACCTCTAACTTCACTTCTGGTTTTTGTACTTGCACTATTAGCTCTTATGGCAGCTAAATATGCTTTTGTATATAGATATAGGTTATGTGGGTTAATATCTGCGTAAGATTTAGGCATTGGAATAGTTGAACTTTTTTCCAAATTCTCATTTAATATAATTGCTTCACTCATTTAACAATCCTTACTCGTCCCATAGCTCCATTAAAACCTGGAACAGAACCTTTTACAGCCAAAACTCCACTCTGCGGATCATAAGAGACAATTTCATTTTTTACTGTTGTTTTACTATTGCCAAAGTGACCTGGCATCTTTTTTCCTGGCTGAACTCTTCCTGGAAATTCGCAGTTTCCAATCGATCCAACTCTTCTGTGAAATCTACTACCATGACTTGCAGGGCCGCCTGAAAAGTTATGTCTTTTCACAACACCTGTAAAACCTCTACCTTTGCTATTTAGCGTTACTTTTAAAACTTTTGCTTCTTTTAGTGGCTCATCACTCAAATCGCCAGCTTCTGAAGCCAAAGTACTTAAAGAGACAAATCTATTAAACTCTTTTGAAAGAGTATATTTTTTTTGTTGCCCTTCAATAGCTTTATTAATTTTTTTACCTAAACTATAAGCTACAATCGCCTTGCCTTCGTTAACTTCACAAACTTTTGCAGGTAGAACTTTTAGTAAAGTTACAGCTACGCTTGGCACGCTAATAGTTCGGCTCATTCCAATTTTTTCTACAATATATTCCATTTACTATCCTTACTTGCCCATTGCTCGAACTTCGACATTAACCTCTGGAGCTAAGTCTAGTTTCATCAATGAATCAACTGTGTCTGATGTAGCAGATACAATATCGATCATTCTGGCATGAATTCGCATTTCAAATTGTTCGCGAGAATCTTTATTTACATGGGGAGATTTAAGCACAGTGTAGCGCTTAATTTTAGTAGGCATAGGAATTGGCCCACGGATTTCTGCACCTGTTCTTTTGACAGCTTCTACTATTGCTGCAACTGATCTATCTAAAACTCGGTGATCGTAAGCTTTAAGCTTAAGACGAATTTTCTCCATAATTTACCTTTAATAAAGAACATGTCGATCTACTGTTCGACCCTAAAAAGGACTGAGATTTTACTGAATCATTCTTTAAAAGTCAAGGATATGGGGATTTGTGTATGATAAAAAATAGATTTTCTTCCTTATAGAAAGGAATAAAAAGAGGTTTTTAATCACTTTTGGAGTGTTTTAATTGTCTTATATTTGCTTTTTTTGGCTCTTTTCTTTTCTCGCTCTCCACTACTTCATCTCTTAAAAAAAGTGGCAATTTTCTACCTCTAATAATCATTAAATCTTCAATCATTATCTTTTTTACAAACTCTTTATCTTCATTCATCACTTCACAAAGATAGGTAAAAATATATCCTGCAAGTCTTTCTAATGAGATTTGCCAAGTTGATTGTGTTTGCAAAAATAGCCAATTGCTAAAGTTTAAAAATCCTTCAAATACCTTTCCATCTCTCCATAAATGCTTGCAAGAGAGTTTAAAATTACCGCTATTAAACACTAAATCCCAAAACCGTGCAAATCTTTTTAACTCTTGCATCTTTTGGAAACTTAAATCTTTATTTTTCAAAATCTCATATGGAGGCTTGTTTGAATAGACCATTTCAAACTCTTCATCATGCCTTGAAATGGTTGTTCCAGAGAGTTTTTTTAGTATTCCTACTTGGATTTCACACTGGGTTAATGAGTAGAGTTTGTTTAAACTTTTGGCTAAACTTTCTAAATCTTCACCTGGAAGTCCGATGATTAAATCAACATGAAGATGTGCCTCTGTCTCCTCTTGCAAAAAGGCTAAATTTTTACTAATTTTCTCCATATCTAATCTTCTATTTATCCTAGCCGCAACTTTGGGATTTAGAGTTTGGATCCCAACTTCAAGCTGAAGCGAGGCTGGTTTAAACTTAGTTAATCTCTCTTTTAAAGCTTTTGGAAAACGATCTGGCACCACTTCAAAATGCACAAAGTACTCTTCATTTTTTGATAAAAAATAGTCTAAAAGTGCAGTTGAATTTGGAATGCTTAAGTTAAAAGTCCTATCGATAAATTTAAAATTTCTAACTCCCCTCTCCCATAGCTTTTCAAGCTCTTTCATAAATTTTTCCATAGGGATTTCTCTTACTCTTTTATCTAATGATGAGAGACAAAATTCACATGAAAAAGGGCAACCCCTGCTAGCTTCAATGTAGCAGTGTCTATTTTTAATATCTTCATCGCTATAGTGATCATATGGGAGTTTAATGCTTTTTAAATCTGGCACTTTTCCGTTGATAATTTTAAGTTTTGGAGGATTTTTTTCAAAAAGATCTTTAATGAGCTCATAAAAAGATATCTCTCCCTCGCCTTGCACTACATAATCAGCCTTAGAAAAATCAACCCTATGAGGAAAATGGCTAGCTTCTGGACCGCCTATGATGATGGTAATTTCTGGTGCGACTAATTTTAAAAGTTCTATAAGTTCACTGCTATGAGTTGCGTTCCATATATATGTACTAATTGCTACAATCTTTGGTTTATAGGTTAAAATCTCCTCAAGAGCGTCAGTTACATTTGAATTTATGATAAATTCTACTATTTGACTTCTATCTTCAAACTCTTTTAAATTGGCTTGTAGGCACCTTAGAGCTAGTGAAGTGTGAGAATATCTAGCATTAAAAGTTGTTAAAACTATCTCTTTCATTAACCATCTTTTTATTTATATTATACTTAGTTTTATTTTAGAGATAGATTTGTTATACTTAATCCTTAGTCTAAAGGTAGAAAGTGGAATCATTAGAAATTCTTTTTGAAAAACCTCCAATAGTTGAGAATATAAACGATAGAAAAGTTCGCATCAATCACCCAAATACTCTTTTAGTTGGCCCAAGTGGATCTGGCAAAAGTACTATTTTAATTGACTTTTTATCTACCAAGGAGCCCCATTCATTTTTATATATAAACTTAAATGATTTAAGAGTTCATAAAGAGGGGCTTTTTGAAAAACTTGAGATTTTTTATAAAAAGCATAACTTATCTTTACTAGCAATTGATAATCTTTTTGAAAAACCTAATTTTAATACTAAATTAAACCTCATAGCAACTAGCCAAGACTCCACTTTGAGCGTTGATGGGCTTGAAAAAGTTAAAGTAGATATGTTAGATTTTGAAGAGTTTATAGCTTTTAGCAAAGATTTGCCAATTAAAACACTTTTTAATCTATATGCAAAATATGGAAGATCCCCCAAAACTCTATCCCTGCCTCAGTCAAAAATCATAAGTTTTTTGCAAGAGAATTTACAATTAGCCTTAAAAGATGAACTATTAATTAAAATTTTCACAAAATTTAGCTCCTATCAATCAACCCCAACATCATATTTTCAAATATATAAAGAGTTAAAAAACTCTTGTAAAATCTCAAAAGATAGGCTTTATAAAAGTGTAGATTTTTTAGAATCTATCTCATTTTTACACTTTGTACCAAAATTTGACTCACCAAAAAGCGCTAAAAAGATCTATTTAAATAATTTTGCATTAAAAAGTGCTTTAGTGTTTAAAAAAGACTTTTTGAAAAGATTTGAAAATATCATTTTTTGTGAGCTTATAGCACTAAATGAAGATATTTTTTACACCAATAGGCTTGATTTTTATCTACCATCTCAAAAAAGAGCTATTGTAGCGATCCCATTTTTGCCCCCTGAGCTTATAATAAGAAGGTTTAAATCTTTGCTTCCTCACTTAAAAGAGCTTGGAGTAGAGATTTTAACAGTTTTAACTGTTGGAAATGAAGGCAGTGGTGCAAAAGATGGGATAAGATGTGAGATTATCCCTTTTTGGGAGTGGGCATTAAGACAATGAGAGAGATTTGTGGGATTGATGAGGCTGGAAGAGGCTCTCTTGCTGGGCCACTTGTGGTTGCAGCTTGCGCAACTCTTGGCAAAATAGATGGACTTGATGATTCAAAAACTTTAAGTAGTAAAAAAAGGGAAGAGCTTTTTTTAGAAATAGTAAATAATGCAACCTTCACAATCATTTGGTTTTCCCATAGAAGAGTTGATGAGTGGGGGCTTAGTAAGTGTTTGAAAAATGCTATTTTAAGAGTGCAAAAAGGGTTTCCAAACTGCGAGATTATCATGGATGGAAATACCACTTTTGGAGCTAATGGGGTCAAATCAATCATTAAAGCAGATAAAAAGATAAAGGAGGTTAGCGCGGCAAGTATTTTAGCTAAGGTTGCAAGAGATAGATATATGATAAAAATGGATTCCCTTTATCCAAACTACAGCTTCTCATCTCACAAAGGATATGGCACAAAAAAGCATTTAAAGCTCATAGAAAAATATGGCTCAAGCCCCATTCAAAGGGATAGTTTTATAGTTAAATCTTTTAGACAAAAAACTCTATTTTAAATTTTCAAAAACTGCCTCATTTTTTAAAATTTTGATGTAGAATTGCACTAATTTTTAATGGAGAAAACAGTGTCATCTTTTACAGTTTGCGGACATAAGTTAGATAGATTTGATCTTAGGGCAAGAGAGCTAATGCAGGGGTATTTAAAGATTGTAGATGAAAACATAAGTGATTACACTTTTGCAGCTAACTACATATGGCTATCAAACTCTAGTGGGTTTTATACCATTGTTTGTAACTCATTTTGCCTTTTTGCCATGACTGGAAGCGAACTTTCAATGCTACTTCCCCCACTTGGAAAAAAAGAAGATTTATATGATGCAACCATGGAGTGTTTTGAGATAATGAATAGAAACAATAGCTCAAGGTTTTATTCAAGAGTAGATTATGTAGCCCATAATCTACTAGAAGTTTTTGTAAATGACATTGAGGATGGAGCTCTTATCTACGACTCTTTCAAAGAGTTTATAATAGAAAAAAAGTTGGTAGATTATCTATATAAGAGTGAAGATTTAATTAATCTAAAAGGAAATAGCTACCATACAAAAAGAAATGAGATAAATAAGTTTAGAAAAGCTTATCCAAACCACTCAATCCAAACTCTAAATCCTAAAATCCACTCAAAGCCCATAATGGAGCTTTTTCATAAATGGGTTAGTGATAGATTAAAATATATGCCAAAAGAGGAGGCAGAGCTATTTTTAGAAGGCATCTACCAAGAGCAACAAGCGATAAAACGCATGTTAGCCTCTTATGAAGAACTTGAATTAATAGGTGTGGTTTTGTATATTGAAGATGAGATAAAAGGCTTTACTGTTGGAGAGATTATAAATGGTGAAACATCAAGCATCATCATAGAAAAGAGTGATTTTGAAACTTTGGGCTGCGCACAATTTATCTTTAGAGAGTTTAGTAAGATTTTAAAAGAGACTTTTGGCTCATCATATATAAATGTTGGCGATGATATGGGTTTTGAGAATTTAAAAAAGGTTAAAATGAGTTATAGGCCTGAAAAACTCATCTCTAAATACACAATTTACCAAAAATGACAGTCGTTTTAGCAACTAAAAAAGAGTTAAATCTCATATTAACTTTAGAAAATATATCTTTTACCAAAGCTGATGGACTGCTTTCTAAAAGAGCCTTGCTGTATCATTTAAATAAAAAAAGAGTTTTTTGTCTCAAAGAAAATGGAGAAGTTTTAGGGTATGCTTTAGTTTTGCCAAGAAAGATAGATAGAATCTACTCATTTTGTATCCATCCAAAAGCAAGAGGTAAAGGCTTAGCAAAAGAGCTCTTAAGCTTTTTAACTAGCAAGTTTAAAAAGTTAAGATTAGAAGTTAGAGTGGAAAACGCAAAGGCTTTAAAGCTTTATGAGAGCTTTGGATTTAGGATAGTGAAAAGAGTAAAAGAGTTTTACCTTGATGGGCAAGATGCTTACATTATGAAAAACTAGCTATATATCTTTTTTAAATGCTCAACTTTGCTTCCTAAATTTAAAAGAAGCATATCTGCAATGGTTAAAACCGCCATAGCCTCAGCAACCACGCTTCCTCTAATGGCGATGCAAGGATCATGCCTTCCTTTTAACTTGCAAACTACCTCATTTCCATCCTTATCAAGAGTTTTTTGCTCATGAAAAATGGATGGGGTTGGCTTAAAATGAACCTTCACTAAAATCTCTGCCCCGCTGCTAATTCCACCTAAAATTCCACCTGCATTATTTGTTATGAAACCACTTTTATCCATAAGATCATTGTTCTTACTTCCAAGAACTTTTGAAGAGTTAACGCCAAGCCCAATCTCAACTCCTTTTGCTCCATTTATCCCCATCATCACTTCTGCAAGCCTGCTATCTAGTTTGTCATATAGTGGCTCTCCTAGCCCTTTTGGAGCATTTAAAATGGAGATTACAACAGTTCCACCTACTGAATCATGAGAGTTTTTTGCCTCTAAGATTTTATCTTTTTGTGCACCTTCTGCGCTTTTATCTAAAGAAAATATCTCACTTGTTTTTGCATGGTTAAAATCGTATTTCTTGCCATCAACATTTCCAACAGAGCTAACTCCGCTCTTAACTACAATGTTTAACTCTTCAAGCATCAAGCTAGCAACCCCAGCTGCTGCAACTCTAGCCACGCTCTCTCTAGCGCTACTTCTTCCCCCGCCTCTATAATCTCTTATTCCATATTTGTAAAAATAAGTAGCATCCGCATGTCCAGGTCTAAAAAGATCTTTAATGGAGCCATAATCGCTTGATTTATGATCACTATTTGCAATATAAATAGCCAAAGGAGTGCCAGTAGTAAACCCCTCAAAAACTCCACTTAATATCTCAAATTCTTCTTTCTCTTTTCTGCTAGTTGAGTACTTGTTTTGCCCTGGTTTTCTTCTATCTAACCACTCTTTTATTTTCGCATAATCTACTTTTAAATTCGCAGGAAGCCCGTCTATAACGCATCCAATCCCAGCTCCATGAGATTCACCAAAGGTAGTAACTCTTAAAGCCTTTCCAAAACTATTCATTCTCTTCCTTTTCTAAAACCTCTAAGGCTATCTTAGCTGCAACTTGCTGCGCCTCTTTCTTGCTTTTTCCTCTAGCTTTTGAGAGCACTTTATCATTTACTTTTGCGGCAATCTCAAACTCTTTTTTATGATCTGGCCCAAAAGATTTTAAAAGAATATACTCTGGCGTCACCCCATACCTTGCTTGGGTTAACTCTTGAAGAGTGGTTTTATAATCTTTAAATATGGATTGCATATCTATTTTTGGGTAGGTTTTAGCTAAAAGTTTAACTACAAAATCTCTTGTATATTCAAGTCCAGCTTCTAAATAAAGCGCTCCCATAACCGCTTCAAAGGCGTTTGAAAGTAAAGATGCTTTGTTGCGCCCTTTATTGTTCTCCTCAGCAATTGAAATGAAGATAAACTCCCCAATTCCAAGCTCAATTGCAAGTTTTTCAAACCCTTTTTCACTAACTAATGAAGCTCTCATTTTAGAAAGCTCGCCCTCGGTAATGTTTGGAAAAGAGTCAAAAAGATACTCACCAATGATAAGATCCAAAACGGCATCCCCTAAAAATTCTAATCTTTCATTATTGTATGGTTTTTTGTAGCTTTTGTGCGTAAGTGCCTGGGTTATCAGTTTTTTATCTTTAAAATGATAACCAAGACGCTCCTGCAAAGCGTTAATCGCTGGCATTTTTACTCCTTTTTAACTTTCAATGCCTCTTCTTTTGCTATTTTATCACAAAGTTCGTTTTCTGCGTGCCCATCGTGCCCTTTTATCCATTTTGCTTCAACATTGTGTAATTTACTCACACTTAAGTACTCTTTCCACATATCTACATTTTTTTTATTTTTAAAATCTATCTTTTGCCAATTCTCAAGCCACTTATTTATGCTATTTACGACATAACTTGAATCACTTACTATGGTTACATTGCAAGGCTCTTTTAAAGCCCTTAATCCCTCTATGACACCTCTTAATTCCATTTGATTATTAGTCGCATGAGGCGATGAGCCCCTTATGATTTTTTCATGTCTATTAAACCTAAGTATCGTCCCATACCCCCCAGGTCCTGGGTTTCCTAAAGCTGAACCGTCACTAAAAAGGTAAACGCGTTTCAAATTGCTCTTTTGTAATAGTTGGTATGATTTTTACTGAACTTAGCTCGTGGCACGCGGGACATCTGTAAAAATGCATTGGAAAAGTTTGTTTGCAAGATTGGCAAAGATACTCAAAACTAAGCCCAGCTTTATTGTACTTTGCATCATGCAAGATTGATAAGATTTCAAGCTCAAAACTACTCTTTTTTGGCGCATCTTTTATTAGGTTTTTAACTTTTAAGATGGTTAAAAATGTAGGATGTTTAAAAGGTTTTGGATCTATTTTGGAACTATCTAAATACCAAAAAAGATCAATTATCTCACTAGGATCAAACAAAGCTACCTCATCCCAATCTATCTTTTCACCGCTATTTATTAAAAATTCAAAAAGCATTCTTTTTGCTGGCAAGTAGAGTGTTTTTAAATGTTTTAACTCTTCAATTTTACTGCTTATTGGGATTTTATTATCCTCTAAAATCTTCATCGCTTCAAGATAGAGTTTTTGAGTGGCAACAGAAGCTCCAAGCTCTTCTAGTGCGTCAAGTACTTCTAATGAGCGATCATACTCTTTTAATTTTTCATAAGAGACTGTCAAGTATTTTAAAGCTACCTCATTTCTAGGAAAAAGCTTTAGTGCTTCTAAAAAAACCTCTTCGCTTCTTCTTAAAAACCCTGCTTTAAAATATGTTTTTCCAAGTGCGGTTAAAATATACTGCTTCTCATCTTTATTTTTTACCTGCTTAAGTGCTAAAAGATAGATGCTAATTGACTTTTCAAAATCGCCACTTTTATTGTATGAGTGGGCTAAAAGTCCTAAAGATTCGGTTGAGAGCTTAAACTCATCTAAGATTTTTTTGTATCCATCATCATCAGTTGCAACTTCAAATCTTTTGATAAATTGGGTTATGCTTTGTCTCTCCTCTTTTGTTTTGAAAACCCCCCACCAATAATTTACAAATGAGATGATAAAAATAAGCGAAAAGAGGATTATGATCCCAAACATTGGGTCTCGGTACTCAATAAAAAAAGTTTCCAAAAAGTTACCTTTGAATATTTTATGAGGTAAATTATAGCTAACATTGAGTATGATTGCACTTATGATAGATGAAAACTCCATTCAAACACTAAAGCAACGCCTTGATATTGTTGAGGTTGTAGGGCACTACTTAGAGCTTAAAAAAAGCGGCGCATCATATAGATGTCTTTGTCCGTTTCATAATGACTCAAATCCCAGCATGCATGTAAGTCCACAAAAACAGATTTACCACTGCTTTTCATGTGGAGCTGGAGGGGATGCCATAAAATTTGTGATGGAGTTTGAAAAACTCTCTTATCCTGAAACCATTGAAAAATTGGCAAATTTATATAATTTTTCATTAGACTATGTAGCAACTGCTGGAGAAAAAAGGGTTGATAAAAAGGTTTTAGAAGCTTTAAATTCATACTATAAAACCAATTTACAAAACCATAGCATAGCTAAAGAGTATGTTTTAAAAAGGGGAATAACTAATGAGTCAATCGAAAAGTTTTCAATAGGATATGCCCCTTCATCTGGACAAACTCTAAGTTTTTTAAAAAATCATGGCTTTACCATTAGTGATGCAAAAGAGGTTGGCGCTGCGGATGTTGGCGAGGGTGGCAGGCCTTATGCTAGATTTATAGAAAGAGTTACCTTTCCCATATTTAACCCTAGTGGAAAGATAGTTGGCTTTGGGGGAAGGACAATTTCAGGGCATATGGCAAAATATGTAAACTCCCCGCAAAGCAAAGTATTTAATAAATCATATCTTCTTTATGGTTACAATTTAGCTCAAAAATCCATCTTTCAAACTAAGCAAATCATAGTTACAGAAGGTTATTTAGATGTAATAATGCTCCATCAAGCTGGCTTTACAAACTCTGTTGCAACTCTTGGAACTGCGCTTACAAAAGAGCATTTACCTCTTCTTTCAAGAGGTGAGCCTTCCATAATTTTATCTTATGATGGAGATGAAGCTGGTATTCAAGCTGCCATCAAAGCTTCAAGGCTTTTAAGCGCGCAAGGAGCAAGTGGGGGTTGTGTTATTTTTAGTGATGGGGAAGATCCAGCTGATTTAATCTTTAACAAAGAAGTAGAAAAAGTCAGAGCTCTTTTTAGTAAACCCATCCCATTTGTAGAGTTTTACATAGATGAGAGCATTAAAAATTATAATTTGAAAGATCCAGTAGAAAAACAAAGGGCATTTGAAGAGTTGGTGCAGTTTTTAAATGAACTTCCATCAGCCATTGCGCATTCATATAGAGGGATTTTAGCAAATAAATTAAACTTAGATGGTTCAATGATAAAGCTTACAAATAGAGGTTTTACTAGGAGTAAAAATGCTTTTGTTAATGAAGATATACTTGAGCTTACCATCTTAAAAAGTGTTTTAAATGAGCCAAACTTTTTGGATTTAGTGCTAGATGTTGTGGATCCTTCAATGTTTAAAACTCACATGATAGAGTTTGACAAGATAGTTAAGGGGGATTTAAACTCACCGCAAATAAGAAGACTTATGTTATGGGAAGATATAAAAATTTACAATGAAGAGGAACTAATAGCCGCTCTTATTAGCTTTATGAATACGCACTATTTAAGTGTTTTAGAGAGGGTAAAAAAAGATAGCACTCTCTCATTTGAGAAAAAAAGTTTTTTAATAAGAAAGATTCAACACACTATTTTTAAATTAAAAAAAGGAGAATTAGTTCCATATGAAAGCTTTAGCTCTTTTTAGTGGCGGGCTTGATAGCATGCTTGCTATAAGGCTCATAAAAGATCAAAATATCGAAGTTGTCGCACTATATATTGATGTAGGATTTGGGGCAAAAGAGGTAGATAGAGCGCTTTTAGAGTCACGCGCGAATGAGGCGGGAGCTTCATTTGAGGTGGTGGAACTTAAAAAAGAGTATTTAGATAGTGTTTTATTTAATCCAAAATATGGCTATGGCAAGGGGTTTAACCCATGTATTGATTGTCATGGTTTTATGTTTCGCATGGCAAAAGAACTACTGCCAAAATATGGTGCTAGCTTTTTGATAACTGGTGAAGTAGTTGGGCAAAGGCCAATGAGCCAAAGAGCTATTGCCTTAAAACAAGTCTCAAAGCTAGCTAATGATGAAGATGGGTTGATATTAAGGCCTCTTAGCGCAAAACTGCTAGAATTAACGCTACCTGAAAAACTTGGATGGGTAGATAGAGAAAAACTTTTAGACATAAGTGGAAGAAATAGAAAAGTACAACTTAAACTAGCAAAAGAGTTTGGATTTAAAGATTATGAAAGCCCAAGTGGAGGCTGTCTTTTAACTCTAAGTTCATTTAGCAATAGAATGAAAGATAGCTTAAAGCATGAGAAATTCACACTTGAGGATATTGAGCTTTTAAAGTTTGGCAGACATTTAAGGCTTCCAAATGGAGCAAAGCTTATCATAGGTAAAAATGAAGAAGACAATGCCTCTTTAAGAGCACTAAATCCTAGCAAATATATGATTATAGAGCTTCCAAACATCATTGGGCCAGTTGCATACTTGCACCATTTAAGCACAAAAGAAGATACTATTTTGGCCTTGCGTCTTGTGCTTACATATGCAAAATCTCAAAAAGATAAAGAGTATGAAATGAGCTTTAAAGATGAAATGTTTTATTTAAAGCCATTTGAGTCAAAAGATGCGGCGAAACCGTACTTTGTGAACTAATAATACCACTTTAAGGAATGTTAACTTATAATTTCGCTTTTTAGGGGTGTTAGCTCAGCTGGGAGAGCGTCGCGCTGGCAGTGCGAAGGTCAGGGGTTCGACCCCCCTACACTCCACCATAAGCCTATTTTAAGCAATCCAAAGTAACCTAACAAATCCCCAAGACATCGGCACTCTAAACAATCTTTAAACCAATACAGTTTAAACTAATCTAGCTTAAGCGGAGAAAAAAGGTACATTTTTTGGTACATTACCAATATGTAAAA
>JAAYLJ010000034.1 GCA_012521935.1 Campylobacteraceae bacterium
CTCAAATCTCTGCCATACTAGAATGTGTTAAGGCTGCAAAAAAATATAATATTCCAGTAATTGCTGATGGAGGCATTAGGTACTCTGGAGATGTTGCAAAAGCTTTAGCAGTTGGAGCAAATAGCGTAATGATAGGAAGCTTGCTTGCTGGAACTGATGAGAGCCCGGGGGAGCTTATAGTCTATCAAGGAAGACAGTATAAAACTTATAGGGGTATGGGAAGTATTGGTGCTATGACAAAAGGGAGCACTGATAGATACTTTCAAGAAGGCATGGCAGCAGATAAATTAGTTCCTGAGGGGATTGAGGGGCGTGTTCCATATGCTGGAAGCGTTAGAAATGTAGTTCATCAAATGACTGGAGGACTTAGATCTTCAATGGGATATGTTGGCGCGGCAAGTTTAAAAGAGTATGAAGAGAAAGCTGAATTTGTTGAAATTACAACTGCTGGCTTAAAAGAGAGTCATGTGCATGATGTAATAATTACCCATGAAGCCCCAAATTATAGGGTGAATTAAGTTTATATGTATGGCTTTAAATCTTAAAACAAAAACTGCTCATTTTGACCACCCCTTATACCTAGAGAGTGGTCGTATTTTAGAAAGTTTTGATTTAAAGTATGAAACTTACGGCGTTTTAAATAAAGAAAAATCAAATGTTATTGTGGTTTGTCATGCCCTAACAGGAAATCACCACGCAGCTGGTTTTTATGAAGCAGAAGCAAAACCTGGTTGGTGGGATGGGATGATTGGAGAGGGTAAAGCCATTGATACTGATAAGTTTTTTGTTATTTGTGTAAATATCATTGGAAGCTGTTTTGGCACAACAGGTCCAATGTCTCCTAGAGGTAAAGATAAAGAGCCTTATAGATTAAAATTTCCCGTTATAACTGTTACAGACATGGTAAGAGCCCAAAGAGTGCTTTTTAATAGTTTGGGCATAAATAGTGCTTACGCGGTTATTGGGGGTTCTTTAGGTGCTATGCAAGCTCTTTGTTTTGCGATAGAGCATCCAAACTTCTCAAAACGAATTATCGCGCTAGCTGGCACTTATGCAACTCAGCCTTGGGCTATCGCTTTTAATAAAATAGCAATGGAAGCTATCATTAATGATCCTAGATTTAAAGGTGGTTTATATGATAAAGATGCTTTTAATGAAGAGGGATTATCAAGTTTAGCTTTAGGAAGAATGGTAGGTCACATTAGTTTTTTAAGTCCAGATTCTATGGCGAAAAAATTTGGAAGGCATTATGTTGAAACTGATGGGCTTTATGAGCTTTTTGGAAGATTTCAAGTTGAGAGATATCTTGAATACAATAGCCACAACTTTTCAAAAAGATTTGATCCACTTAGTTATCTTTATATCATTAAAGCTATGAATATCTTTGATGTAACTAGAAATTTTGAATCTTTGCAAGACTCACTTAGTAATATTGTGGCAAAGTTAACTCTCATTAGCTTTAAAGGAGATTTACTTTTTTTACCAAAAGAGATGGAAGAGATTAAAAAAACAATGTATGATCTTGGTAGATCATCTTTGGTTGAGTATATTGAAATAGATAGCAAATATGGACATGATGCCTTTTTAGTTGAACTTGATAAGTTTGATATGTATGTAAAAAGAGCTCTTGAGTAAGGATAGAAATGGTTGAAGATTTTGAGAAAAAGATAGAAGAGGCAAAAAAGGCTTTAGAAGAGTTAAATAAAGAAGATATCTCTTTAAAAGAGAGTTTAGAAGCATATAAAAAAGGTAAAGAAGCTTTAAGTGTAGCAGCTAAAATGCTTGAAGAGGCAAAACTATCCATAGAAGAGTTAAGTAGTGAAGAGTAGCCAAATTGCAGGGCTTCAACTGCCAACTTTACCAATGAGTGAATCAAAGCTAGATTACTATTTTAGGATTTGTGCTAAAAAAGAGATTTCACTGATTGTTTTAGGAGAGTATGTTTTAAATAGTTTTTTTAAAGAGCTTGAAAAGATGCCAAAGAGCATGATAAATGAGCAGACAAAACATAAGATTAGTATATTAAAATCTCTTTGTATAAAATATTCACTAACTGTAGTTGCACCTTTAGTGTTAGTTAAAAAAGATGGCTTTAAAAAGGTTACAGCTAGATTTACTCCAAAAGGGGTAAATTATTATCCACAATATTGGCTAATTGATTTTAAACATTGGAATGAAGATGAGTTTTTTCTACCCTATAAGGGTAAATATAAGCTTCCAGTTTTAATACATGAAGGGTTTAGATGTGCCATAGTTAATGGTTTTGAAGCTCATTTTGATAATATTTGGCAAGAGGTAAGAGATAAGAGTATTGACATAGTTTTAATGCCAAATGCAAGTACTTTTGGAAGCAATCAAAGATGGGAAGAGTTACTAAAAACAAGAGCTTTTTTAAATAATGTATATATTTTAAGAGTAAATAGAGTTGGTTCTTTTGATAAAAGTTGGGATTTTTATGGACAAAGTATGCTTATAAATCCAAATGGAGAGATTGAAGTTTTGCTTAATGATAAAGAAGAACTACTTATCTCAAGGGTAGAAAAGAGTGTGGTTAAACAAGCTCAAAAAGAGTGGGGCTTTAAAAAACAGTTGAAAAAAAGAGGCTTAAAGTGAAAGATTTTTTTAAAAGACAAATTGAGTTATGGGGTGAAAAAAAACAAGAAAACTTAAAGAGTAAAAATGTTTTAATTGTTGGATGTGGAGGGCTTGGAAGCTCTTTAGCTTACGCACTTGGAGCTAGTGGAATTGGAGCTATAACTTTAATTGATTTTGATAAAGTCACTATTCACAATATCCATAGGCAGATAGCTTTTACACTTGAGGATAATGATAAATATAAAGCAAAAGTTGTAAAAAAAAGGATTTTAAGTAGGTTTAATGAAGTTAAGGTTGAAGTTTATACCTCTACTTTTGATGATTTTATTAAAGAAAGTAAAGATGAATTTGATTTAATAATCGATGCAACAGACAATCTTCCAACTAGAGCAAAAATAGATGAATTTGCAAAATCAAAAAAAACTCCATGGCTTTATGGTTCTGTTGAAGCTTTTCATGGACAAGTATGTTTTTTTGAAAATAGTAATTTTAGTGCATTTAATGTAACAGATAGAAAACCAGCAGGTATTGCAGCGCCTATTGTTATGTTCATCGCTTCATTTCAAGCAAACTTAGCCATAAGGTACCTTGCTGGACTTAGTGTAAAAAAAGATTATCTATACTATCTATACTTCAATGAAGAGGGTGAGTTTAAAAAACAGACTTTTAAAATGCCTTAATTTAACTCAAGCTTTGTCTCTAATATAGGATAAGCTTTAGTAAAAGTAGTATCTACTAAGTTTAATAAGCCCTGCAACTCTGGGGCAACTAAATAGTAGTTGGCTTTTGCTCTTAAGTACTTTGCACCACTTGGTTTTTTTAGCACTAAGGTTTTACTCTCTAATGGCTTAAGTCTTGTATCATTTTCTAATTTAGTAGCTACATAAGAGAAGGCTTCTTCTCCTCTTCTATCTAAGAATTTAGCTCTAAGATTTACATACTCTTTTTTAATAATTTTTTCATCAGATGAGTAAAATTCAATATCAATTCTAATACTACGCCCACTAAATCCAGTTGGAACTTTATGTGGGATTAAATTTTGTACTAAAAGTTCAATATTGCCTAAATTTTCACTAGCAGATAAAGAGATGGCAGTAGTTAAAATATCACTATTTCTAGCCCCAGCAAAAAGGTGACTTTTAATATCTCTAATCTTTGCTGGAGCATTTTCAATAGCAATTTGAGGCGCTATATAGCCTCTTTTTTTACTCCCCATATGGCAATCTACGCAGCTTATATCGTGCCCAGCCATCTCTTCGCCTGTTTCATAGCCAGGCAAATTACCTATATTTGCATTTCCACTATGACAAGAGTTGCAATGGGTGTTGCTATCTTCAAAAAACTCTCTATGATCATTTTTATGAAAAATAGATCTACCACTCTCATCATAAGGGCCTACTATCAAATCACCTTTTGTCCAAGTGAAAAGATCAGTTCCATACTCTTTTAAAGAACCCCTATCTTTTATATGATCTATATTGTGACAAACATAGCAACTTATTCCATTTTGAGTCTGGGTTGAGTGAAGTTTTTTATCAATCTCTTTTGTCTGCTCAGTCTCTAAGCCAAAAGCTTTTGCATATATATAGTTTTTATCGATTTTATCTATTGAAAGTCGTGGATTGTGACATTTAGCGCACTCTAAATTAACCTCTGCTCTTGCTTTGTGAGTTATCTTAGAGGTATAAGTTAGCAAAGAGCTAAAAAGTTCATTTTTATCCTCACTCGTTCTTGAGTGCCAAGTAGTGCTCCAGTCTGCTAGCTGCTCATCGTGGCAAGCCCTGCAGTTTTGTAAGTCCGTAAATTTGGGATCTATTTGAGCAAAAGCAAGAGAGGTTAAAAGTAGAATAGGTATTAATATAACTTTCATAACAATTCCTAAAATGATTAAATTAGATATTTAAAGCCCTTAGTATAACATTTTAACTTTAAAAAATAGCAAACTTTAATATTTTAATTAATAAGAAAAAATTGAACTAAAAAAAGAGTCTTAAGCACCGTTTGCTATAATTAGATCCTATATATGGTTTACTTCATTAAGCTAATTAAAGTTTTAAAGGTAGTATGTGAAAAAAGTACACTTCATTGGGATTGGCGGCATTGGGCTATCCGCATTAGCAAGGTTTCTACATAAGCAAGGTTATAAAGTTTCAGGTTCAGACATTAAAGAGAGTTCAATCACAAATAGATTAATCAAAGAGGGCATAGAGGTTAAAACTCCTCACTCAAAAATAAACATAAAAGATCAAGATTATATAGTCTATTCAGCTGCCATAAAACCAGACAATATAGAGATGCAAGAGGCTAGAAAGCAGGGAAAATTAATTATTTCAAGAAAAGATGCACTCCTTTTTATCTTAAAAGAGAAAAGAGTTTTTTCAGTTGCTGGAGCACATGGTAAAAGCACTACCAGTGCGATGCTAGCATCAATTGTGGATGGAAGCGTAATAATTGGTGCTGAATCAAAGCAGTTTGATACAAACATGGTTTATAAAGAGAGTAAAAATGTAATTTTTGAAGCAGATGAGAGCGATGAGAGTTTTTTAAACTCAAACCCTTATGTTGCCATAGTTACAAACGCTGAGCCAGAGCATATGGAGTATTATAAGTATGATTATTCAAGATTTTACAAAGCATATGAAAATTTTTTAGAAAGTGCGCAAATTAGAGTAATTAATGCAGAAGATCCTTTCCTCTCATCCTTAACTAACCTAGAAGCCATAAGGCTATTTCCAAGCAAAGATATAACACAAATAGATACTAAAATAGTTCAAAATGAGCCATTTACTTCATTTAATTTAAAAGATTTAGGAACTTTTGAAGTTTGGGGAATAGGAGAGCACATTGTTTTAGACGCATCATTAGCGATACTTGCTAGCTTGGTGGAGTACGATATTGAGACTGTTAGAGAGAAGATTAAAAATTTTAGAGGAATTAAAAAAAGATTTGATATTTTAAAAGTTGATAAAAATTTTGCCTTAATTGATGATTATGCACACCATCCAACTGAAATTAAAGCAACTTTAAAATCAGCTAAAGTTTATGCAAAAGCGATGGGTTTTGAAACTATTAAAGCCATATGGCAACCACATAAATATTCCAGAACTTTAGATAATTTAGAGAGATTTAAAGAGTGTTTTGATGGAGTTGATGAACTTGTTATACTTCCTGTTTTTAGCGCAGGAGAGAAGCCAAAAAAGATAGATTTTGAGAGTGAATTTAAGCACCATTCACCTAGATTTGCAGATAGAGTACTAAGCGATTCAAATGGACTATCTTTTGTGGATTTTAAAAAAGGAGTTGTAAGGTTTGATAAAGGGTTGGTGATAGGCTTTGGAGCTGGTGATATTACCTATCAATTAAGAGGATATTACTGATGCAAATTATTGCTTTTTTAACTTTAGTAGTACTTATTTTACTCATTTTAGAACAAGTTGGCTTTAGCCCAAAGATTAAATATTTTGGTGCAGCTTTATTGGTTGTTATCATTGTTGTAGCTGTTTTGTATGAGAGAAACTCATCTAAAAAAGGGAGCTACAAAAGAGAATTAGTTCTTCATTTTACTCAAGGTGGGGAGCTTTTGTGTGGGGGAGTTAAAGTAGATTTAAAGCATTTTAATTATGAAAATGGAACAGAGTCTTTTGTGGCAAAAAAAGAGTTTGAAAACTTAAAAGGAACCATAGTATCCTTGAAAGATTGTGAGAAAAGCAAGTGATTAAGGAGCTTACTACTAAGCTAGATTTAGATGAATTTATAAAATCTTTCAAGGCATATTTTGCTAGAGAAAAACCTCTATTTCTTGAAGGAGATAGAGATAAGCACTATCAAATGATAATGGAGTTAGAAAACTACCAATACCCATCTCCTCCAAATGTTGAAAATTTAGACATTGCTCTAATTCACTTAACAAAACAAGGAACTTTACACTTAAGTACTATTTGGGAATTTATAAAGATAATCAGTTTTTTTTTAAAGCTTTCAAAAGTAGGTTTTGAAGATGAAATAGGTGGGTGGATTGAGAAAATTATTATCCCGCAAGAGTTAAGTGAAATAACTTTTTGGTTTAATGAAAAAGGAGAGTTAAAAGAGGAGATAGATGAGAGGTTTGCTCTCATTTACTCATCATTAAGTAGCATTAAAAAAGAGATTTTAGTGCAGTTTAGAACTCTTTTTTCTACAAAAAGAGTAGAACCTTATCTAGTAGATAGACAAATTCATTTAATAAATTCACAAGAAGCACTTTTAGTAAGAGGCGGATTTAATCACTTCTTAAAAGGCAGCGTAATTGGTAGAAGTAGCGGCGGTTTTTTTTATGTTGCCACTTTGTTGATTGAAAATCTTAAAAAAAAAGAGGGAGAACTTTTAACTAAAAAAGAGGAGATAATATATGAGTATTGTAAAAAAATAAGTTTGTTGTTTGCTAAGTATCTACCTTTTTTAAAGTTTATAAATAGAGCTTTTGATAGATTTGATTCATACAATGCAAGAGTAAACTTTGCAAAAGATAGAGATTTAGAGTTTTTACTGCCAACAAATAAAGAAGAGATAATATTAAAAGATTTCAAACATCCAGCACTTTTAAACCCAAAGCCAATATCGCTCAATTTTCAAAAAAGTGTTTTATTAGTTACTGGGGTAAATGCTGGTGGAAAAACAATGCTTCTAAAATCAATCCTAAGCGCTGTAACTCTTGCAAAATATCTTCTTCCAATGCCAATAGATAGTACAAAAAGTAAGATTGGAAATTTTAAAAATATTGAGGCAATCATAGATGATCCCCAAAGTGTAAAAAATGATATTTCAACTTTTGCGGGCAGGATGGTTGAATTTAGCAAGCTTTTTAGAAAAAAAGATAAAACTTTAGTTGGAGTTGATGAGATTGAGCTAGGAACTGACGCTGATGAAGCCGCAACTCTTTTTAAAGTTATGATTGAACACTATATAAAACAAGGCATCAAGCTAATTATCACAACTCATCACAAAAGACTTGCCTCTTTACTTGCAACAAATGATGAAGTTGAGCTTCTTGCTGCTTTGTATGATGAGAAAAATCAAAGACCTATATATGATTTTTTGCATGGAACTATTGGAAAAAGTTACGCTTTTGAAACTGCTTTAAGGTATGGAATACCTGCAATTATTATCTCTAAAGTTAAAAAGCTACATGGGGAAGAGAAAGAGAATTTAAATGAACTCATACAAAAAAATATAGATTTAGAGTTGAAAATGAAGCAAGAGTTGGCAGAATTAAAATATAAAGAAGAAAAATTATTAAAAAAGATAAAAAAGTTAGAAGAAAAAGAGTATATCTTGTATAATAAGTTTGAAAAAAAAGAAAGAGAGTTAGAAAGCGAGTATGAGCAAGCCATTAAGGCAGCAAAAGATGCTTTAAAACTAGCAAATACTAAAGAGGCGCATAGAGCCTTAAATAGGGCTCATTTAACTAAAAAAAGTATTAAAAACAAAGCTTTGCCTAAGGTTAAAAATGAAGCTTTATCTGTGGGGGATAGTGTTAAGTATGGACAAGTTAAGGGTGTTTTAAAAGCGATTAAAAGAGATATTGGAACTATTGAGAGTGATGGGATTACACTTCATCTCCCTTTGCACTCATTACAAAAAAGCTTTACTCAAGATAGATCTTTTAAAACTAAAATCTATGTGGAAAAACCTCAAAATGCCAATATGAGCATTGATTTACATGGGTTAAGGCAAGATGAAGCCTTAGAGAGGCTTGATGAGTTTTTATCTCAAGCTTTAGTTAGTGGGTTTGATGAGGTTACAATCTACCATGGTATTGGGTCTGGAAGGTTAGCTTTTGCTGTAAAAGAGTTTTTAAAAAGCTATCCAAAAGAGCTTTTATTTACAGATGCGCCTGCAAATGAGGGTGGCTTTGGAGCAACCATAGTGAGGTTATGATGGGGAAAATACTATTTTTAAGCGGGGCAGGACTTAGTGCACAAAGTGGCATTTCAACCTTTAGAGACTCTGGCGGGCTTTGGGAAGAGCATGATGTCATGGAGGTGTGCTCAGTTGCAGGATATGCTAAAAATCCTTCAAAAGTACATAGTTTTTACGATAAAAGAAGGGCAGAGTTAAAAGATAAAGAGCCAAATAGCGCTCATAAAATGATAGCTAGTTTAAAAAATAGATTTCCTAATAGGGTTTCAGTCATAACTCAAAATGTGGATAATCTTTTAGAAAAAGCTGGTTGTAAAGAGCCTATTCATCTTCATGGAGAGCTTACTCATTTGCGCTGTTTAAAATGTGAACAAATCTTCTATCATGGATATGAAACTCAAGATAAAGCAGTATGTAAAAAATGCGGCAGCCAAAACATAAGACACCACATTGTAATGTTTGGTGAGCCAGCGCCAATGTATAAAGTACTTTATGAAGAGCTTGAAAAAACAGAACTTCTTGTCTGCATTGGCACTTCAGGAGAGGTGATAGATGTAGCAAGTATGGCAATGCTTACCAAAGATTCAATTTTAAATAACATAGAAAAAATTCCAAAAATAGATAGATATTTTAAAAATCTTTTTACAATGCCTGCGACTGAAGCTGCTCCACTAATTAAAGAGTATTGTTTGGATTTTCTAAAGGAAAACCTATGAAAACAACATTTGATAAAAGCTCGCTATTTGTAATAATAACGCTAGTGTTTTTAATAACAGGTGCTTTTGTGCATGGTTTTTTAATTCTTTTTGGAAACCCACTCATAAAATCCCACACTCAAATTAGCTTTATAATAAGCTTACTTGGGATAATTTCTGCTAGTTTTGTAGTCTATTTACTACAAAAAAAGCTTAAAAACAAGATGGATATATTTCATAAATCATTAGAAGTTTCAAATAAAGCATTAATAAAACAGCTCTATACCGATCCACTCACCTCTCTTGGTAACTTAAAGGCGCTTGAAGAGAAGGTGGCTCTTATGCAAAATCCTAAGCTTATTATCGTTGATATTGATGATTTTAGAAATATAAATAGATACTTTGGAAAAGCTGTTGGCGATGAGATTTTGCTCTACTGCAAAGAGACATTAAACACTCTTGCAAAAGAGTGGGGAATGATGCTTTTTAGAACAGGTTCAGATGAGTTTGCTCTTTTAGAAGATGAAAATATGGATATTGAAAGATATGAAGATATTGCTAGCAAGATAGCAAAAACCTTTAAGGGAAAAGAGTTAACTTTTGCTGGATTTGAAAATATTGAATTAAGTGCAACTGTAGGCATAGCGCTTGAGACTGAAGATATATATGAAAAAGCACTTTTAGCTTTAAATGAGGCTAGAATGCTTCAAAGAGACTATTTGTGCTACTTTAAAAATATAGACAAACTCTCCACCTACTCAAAGCAGTTAGGATGGCTAAATAGGATTAAAGAGGCACTTCAAGCTAATAGCGTAATCCCTTATTTTCAACCAATTTTTGATAGAGATGAAAAGATTGTAAAGTATGAGGCATTAGCTAGGATAGTCCATTTAGATAAAGAAGTTTTTACACCAAATCTATTTGTCGAAACTTCTCAAAAAATTAGACTTTATGCGCAAATTGAAAAAATGATTATAGAAAAAAGCCTAAAAATGGCCCAGCAGACTGCAAACACAATATCGCTAAATCTTTTAGCTAGGGATATGGCTGATAGCGATGTTAGCAACTTTATTGTAGATAGACTTCTTTATTACGGAGTGGCTAAACAAGTAGTTATTGAGATTTTGGAAGATGAGAGCATTGAACATATTGATAGGATTGAATCTTTCATTGCTAGAGTTAAAAGAATGGGCGTAAAGATTGCAATTGATGATTTTGGAACAGGATATAGTAATTTTGCATATCTTTTAAAATTAAAACCAGATTACATAAAAATAGATGGCTCAATCATTAAAAATATAGCAAAAGATCAAAATGCTCATGCAATAGTTGGAGCCATAGTAGTTTTTGCTAAAGAGCTTGGAGTTAAGACAATAGCAGAGTTTGTTCACTCAAAAGAGGTTTATGAAGCCTGTTTTAAACTTGGCGTAGATGAGTTTCAAGGGTACTATTTAGGTGAGCCTAAATTAGAGATGATTAAAGGATGATTATGAAATTTATTTCAACACCAAAGGCACCAAAAGCCATAGGTCCTTATTCGCAAGCAGTTGCCATTAATGGTGCTCTTTACACTTCAGGGCAAATTGCACTCTTGCCTAATGGTGAGTTTTTAAGTGGAGATGTCAAAGAACAAGCTAAACAAGTTTTAAAAAATTTAAATGAAATTTTAAATGAAGCAGGTTCTTCTAAAGCTTTGGTGATAAAAACAACTATATTTTTAACAAATATGGATGATTTTTTAGAAGTAAATAAGATTTATGAAGATTTTTTTCAAACACACAAGCCAGCTAGATCGACAGTAGAGGTGAAAAGTTTGCCTAAAGGCGCTTTAATAGAGATTGAAGCAATAGCTGCTTTAAAAAACTAAAAAGGCGAAATAAACATTGAAAATTTTATAAAAAAGAGTATAATTAGCATTCAAATTTTCCTTGCACTCAAGGCAAAAGGCAGAAGCGGTGAGCAAAAAACATTACGAAGTGATAGTCGTAGGCGGGGGGATTTCAGGTGCAGCTCTTTTTTATGAGCTAGCAAGATATACGGACATAAATAGCATTGCTTTGCTTGAAAAGTATGAAGCACTCTCAACCCTAAATTCTAAGGGGACTAGCAACTCTCAAACAATCCATTTTGGCGACATAGAGACAAACTATACGGCAGAAAAAGCTGCAAAAGTGAAATATACAGCTGATATGGTTGTGAAATACTGCTTACAGCATGGCTATGAAAATGACTTTCTATTTTCTCATCAAAAAATGGCCATAGGTGTTGGTGAGGAAGAGGTTGCCTATATGAGAAAAAGATATGAAGATTTTAAAGAGATTTTTCCATATCTTGAAGTTTATGAAAAAGATAAATTAAAAGAGATTGAGCCAAAGCTAATCTATGACTCTTGTGGCAATGAACGACCAGAAGAGATTGTTGGTGTAGGCGTTCAAGGCGAGTATAGTACTGTTGATTTTGGAAAAATGTCTGAGAGTCTTGTAGAAAATGCTAAAAAAGAGAAGGGAAAAACTACTGATGTATTTTTTAATTCTCAAGTTGTAAAGATTGAGAAAAAAGATGATGGACATGAGTTAACAACTAAAGATGGAAGAGTTTTTTCAGCCTCATATGTAGTGGTTAATGCAGGAGCACACTCCCTGTACCTAGCCCATAAAATGGGACATGGCTTAGAGTTTGGATGCTTGCCTGTTGCTGGAAGTTTTTACTTAACAACAAAAAAGATTTTAAATGGTAAAGTTTATATGGTTCAAAATCCTAAACTTCCATTTGCTGCACTTCATGGTGATCCTGATATTTTAGCTGATGGATTTACCCGTTTTGGGCCTACTGCTTTAGTTTTGCCAAAGCTAGAGAGATACCATGGAAATAGCACTATAGTTGATTTTTTTAAGACACTTCAATTTGATAAAAATATCGCCATAATTTTTAAAGATTTACTAAAAGATAGAACGATTAGAAACTATGTTTTTAGAAACTTTTTATTTGAAATTCCATATTTTAATAAAAAACTATTTTTAAAAGATGCAAGAAAAATAGTACCTTCATTAGAGCTTGAAGATATAAGATATGCAACAGGATTTGGCGGAGTAAGACCTCAGGTTTTAAATAAAAAAGAGCGAAAATTAATGCTAGGAGAGGCTTCAGTAACTCCTGGGACGGGAATTGTATTTAACATGACTCCAAGTCCTGGTGCAACAAGTTGCTTAGGAAATGCATATAAAGATTCAAAAGCTGCGTGTGAGTATTTAGGAAAAACTTTTAATGAAGATATGTTTAAAGCAGAGTTAGTAGATTAATATTTACTCATTAAAGCTTTAGCTACCGCGTCTATTATCAGCTCATATTTATGGATAATAGGCGCGTAAGTTTTAGATAAATTTTTAATTTTTCTCTCATCTTCTTGAAATCTTCTACTTATAACTCTTAATTCTGTATTTAGATTTTTAGTTTTAATCTCCGCGCTACTTAAAAGTGTATTTACATCTTTTGTTTGAGTTCTTATGCCATTTTCTTCTCTTTGAAGTCCTCTTATTTTAGAGACTAAAAGCTCAATCTCTTCATCTAAAGTAGAGTTATTTCCACTTCTGTTTCTTTCTAATTTAAGTGCATAATTTTCATCTTGTAAAACTTTACTCTCATTTAAAAGTTCTCTTAACTTTTTATCAAAATCATTTTTAACTTCTACAAGTTTACTATGCTCCTCTTTTGCTTCTAAATATTGAAACTCTACCTCTTGTTTTTTTTCATCAGTTTTATCTAATAGCATATTTAACTTTTCAAACTCTGCATCATATCTTAACTTCCCTATGGCTATTGGCAGGATTGAAACTGCATTCCACCTTTGTTCATTTGCATCTATAATATCAGGTTTTAGTGCTTGTACTCCATCTATAATCTCAACCTTTCCATCATAAAATCTTAAAAATTCTTCTGCCCTTTTCTCCCTCTTTGCATGGAGTTCAAGTAGTTTTTTTGCAAACTCTTTAAAAATTTTCATAAAATTTTCTCTTAAAATGTAGTTTACAAATGCTCTTCTTAACTCTAAATGAGTATCTTCATTAAGATAAATAGACGCAACTTTATATAAAGATTCTTGAATCAAAGGGATTGAATGTTTCCTAAAATAGTCATTAGAAATCACTAGAAAGTTTAGTTTTGAAGCAAGTAAAGAGTCTATCATATTTTGGATTTCAGCTTGAATATTATTTTCAAATACAATGTTTTTTAACTTCTCTAACTCATCTACAGGCAATCCATAAGCTCTTCTATCTTGACCTGATTGATTCTCTATATATTTTTTTATAGTTAATTTTTCATTCATAAAAAAGACTAAATCTTTCTCATCAAGCTCAAATGCAAGCTTTGCGCTCTCTCTGTAAAGCTCCTTTTTTAAAGAGTCATCCCCAACATTTTCATAATTACACTCTACTTTTAAAAGTTCTTTTTTGCTTAACATAAAAACGCCAGGACTAACTTCAAAATCTTTTAGAAAGGAGCGCAGTTTAATTAAGTTTTGACTCATTTGATGAAACTGTTGTGAAGATTCACCAAAAATATTTTTCTTTAAATCTTTTAAAACTATGGTATTTAAGCCCTTAAAGATTATTGATATGTGTTGTCTTGAGAGTGAAAAAAAGCTTTTGAAAGCTTTTCTTATCTCGTGTCTATACTCCATTATCTCATTTTTAGCAAATTGTTCTTTTAAATTTTCGTAGAATTTTTTCGTCAACTCTTCATTAAAATTTTCACAATAAAAATCTTTTTGAAGATTTTCTTCCAAAAATGAAAAACTTTTTTTGAAAATTTTAGTTTGTATAGACACAGTTTTCCTTTTTGTTAAAAATAACAATATCTTTTAACATAATTTTGCTTTTAAGATTATAATAAAAATGACAATTGTGCTATTTTACTAATTCACTAATCTCTTTAAAGCCATCCTCTTTTGAGCTTTTACATAACTCAAAAAGAACAGATTCAACTGTAGCTAATTTTACACCAGATTGAGTTAATCTTTGAAGGGCAATATCATGATCAAACTCTTTTCTTGAGCCAACACAATCTACAATAAGTACAGGACTCACCCCGCTTGCAAGCAAATCTATGCAAGTTTGCATGACACAAATATGAGTTTCAAAACCAAAAACTAAAGCAGTTTTTCTTCCACTTTCTAATACATGAGTTAAAGTTGGAGTGTTTTGACAACAGCTAAAAGTTACCTTTTCATAACTTTTTACCCCACCCAAAAG